>CAYIWI010000008.1:0-22060 GCA_964367065.1 uncultured Gammaproteobacteria bacterium | reverse complement strand
CGAAAAAGAAAACGACGGACATAGATGAAGTGGTCATGGTGGGCGGCATGCCGCGTATGCCCAAGGTCATTGAAATCGTCAAGTCCTTTTTCGGAAAAGATCCCAATCGGTCGGTCAATCCGGATGAGGTAGTGGCAGTCGGGGCGGCAGTGCAAGCGGGGGTACTGGCCGGAGATGTGAAAGACGTGGTGCTTTTGGATGTGACGCCGCTGACGCTCGGGGTTGAAACACTGGGAAGCGTCTCAACGCCGTTGATTTCGAGGAACACGACCGTGCCGACCAGCAAAACCGAAATTTTTTCCACTGCTGCGGATAACCAAACGTCGGTGGAAATTAACGTACTTCAGGGCGAGCGGCCGATGGCAGCAGATAACAAGTCACTTGGCCGATTTACGCTCACCGGTATTCCGCCGGCGCCGCGCGGCGTGCCGCAGGTGGAAGTGACATTTGATATCGACGCAAGCGGCATATTAAGTGTGACTGCCAAAGATAAGGCAACCGGTAAAGCCAATACCATTAAGATCACCGGTTCCACAGGATTGTCTAAAGATGAAGTTGAGAAGATGAAGAAAGAGGCAGAGGAACACGCCAGCGAGGATACGGCCAAGAAAGACCGGATTGAAGCAAGAAACCGCGCGGACAACATGATCTATGTGGCAGAAAAGACGCTCAAGGACGCGGGAGACAAGGTGAAAGCCGAGGACAAGAGCGCGATTGAGGAAAAGGTGAAAGCGCTCAAAGACATTCTTGAGTCCGGCACCAAGGAAGACCTTGAGGCAAAAACGAGTGAACTCTCTGATGCAGTGCAAAAGGTAGGGGCGGCCTCTTACAGTCAGGCCGATCAGGCAACAGCTGGCGACGCAAAGTCGGAAGATAAAAAAGAAGAGAAGAAAGAGGATAAAAAGGTAGAAGAGGGAGAGGTCGTAAGTTAAATATGTCATTCAGCTTTTCGGATTATTTAGAAAAATTACCAAGAAACATTAAAATACATGTAGCTGAGTTGCGAGGAGGCCAGCATCTACTTCCGGGAGGCGAGGCAACCCCTGTACAAATTGAACGGAATGTTATAGGCAACGTATTGTCGCCTTTGATGGAGTTAATGCAGGAAGGAAAGTTAACAAGCGACCAGGTAGATAACACATTGGCTATCTATAATGCCGAGTGTGGCAAGCATGGTCTCTCAGAGATATCAAGAGAAAGACTTCAACAATTAATAAATATCCGGTTTAGTGGACAAAGAGAGAGAGAAGAATGAGAAGAAAGTGGAAGAAGGAGAAGTCGTTAGTTAATGCAGAATGCTGAATGATGAATGCCGAATAAATGACGAAAAATACATACGAAATTCATGCCCGCATTTATTCGTTTGTTTTATCGGTTTTGAACGTCATTCAGTATATTCCGAAAACGATCGAAAATATTGAATTAATTCGACAGCTTGTTCGTGCAGCCGCGTCGATAGGCGCAAACGCATCTGAAGCAGATAGTGCAGAATCAAGAAAAGATTTTATTCATAAGTTTACAATTGCCAAGAAAGAAGCGCAGGAATGTTCTTATTGGTTATCGCTACTTTCAGATCATAATGGTAAAATAAAAACGAAATTTGTTTCACTACTTGAGGAAAATAGACAATTAATAGCGATTATTAGTACAATAATTCTCAATTCTAAGCGAAATAGCCGAAGATGATTGCTTATTCAGCATTTAGCATTCATCATTTGGCATTTTTTGTTTATGGCAACAAAACGCGATTACTACGAAATATTAGGTGTAAGTAAATCCGCTTCTCTTGACGAGATCAAGAAGGCGTACCGCAAACTTGCGCTCGAGTGGCATCCGGACCGGAACAAGGCGGCAAACGCACACGAGAAATTTAAGGAAATAAACGAAGCATACGCGGTACTTTCTGATCCGAAGAAAAAAGAAACGTATGACCAGTTCGGGCATGCCGCCTTCCAGCCGGGGATGGGCGGTGGAGCAGCCGGACAAGGGCCCTTTGGCGGCGGATTCCGGCAAGGACCGTTTCAATACTATTATTCAACCAGCGGCGGTCCGCCAGGTGGCGGATTCGGTGCAGAAGATTTTATCGATCCATTTGAAATTTTCGAACAGTTTTTCGGCGGCGGATTCGGTCGTACTTCACCACGGCAGCGCCGCGAAGTCTACCGGTTGACGATTGACTTCATGGATGCCGTGAAGGGCACCACAAAGGAAGTTCATCTTCCCCGCGGCAGGGCAGGTGAAGGAAGTATACGGAAAACCATCAAAATTCCTGCCGGCGTGGATACCGGATCACACATCCGCTTTGAAGACTTTGATATCGAAGTGGAAGTCCGGCCGGATAAACAATTTAAGCGGGAGGGCGATGACCTTATTGTTGAACAGGAGATTACCTACGCACAAGCAGCGCTTGGGGCAGTGGTTGACGTAGCGACGATTGACGGAGACCTGAAAATCCGCGTGCAGCCCGGCACTCAGCCTGGCACCCTCATTCGCCTGCGCGGTAAAGGCGTGCCGCACGTTCGCGGCTCCGGCCGCGGAGACCAATACGTCCGCATCCAGCTCCACATCCCGACGCACCTGTCGCGAAGGGAGAAAGAATTATTGGAGGAGCTTGAGAAAAATAAATGAGCGAGTAGGCTGAGATACATCGGTAACACCTTTCTATTTATTACGTAGAACCAGTAACAAAACCTGTTATTCTTCGAGCGAGTGAGCGTGAGCGAACGAGTCGAGAAGTTCTCGACTACGCTCGAACAATAGGTTTTGATATAGCTTCTAGACTAGCGGCTGTTGGCCTTGACATGGAACCAAAAGGGGATATAATGGGACCATATGAGTGCCAACCTTTCTTCTGCAACGATTAAGCTCAATGTGCCTTCGGGTATTCTCTCGAATGCTCAACAGGAGGCGCAGCGTATTGGCATTTCGCTGCAGGATTTTATCCGCATGCTCATGGCAACCTACTTTGCCCGGTCCGATTCGGTGCGGTCGATTTCCCGAGATCAGGTATTGCTGGAAAAAGCAAAACGAGAGATTCGAGCGCAGAAATATACTCAGGTAACGAGTACCGCGGAATTGAAAAATTATTTGGCTTCCCTTGAATCATAATGGTGGAACTTAGATTCACTCCTTCGTTTGAAAAAGAGTACAAGAAGGTCATAAAAGGCAATGTTCCTCTTCGAAAAAGAATTACCAAACAACTTTTTGTGCTTCAGAAGAATGCGAATCATCCATCGCTTCGGCTCCATAAGATCAAAAACTCTAAATATTGGTCTATTTCTATAGACAAGAGTATCCGAGTGCTTATTTTGTTCGAAAAACGTTGGATTTACGTGTATCACATCGGAAAACACGAAGATGTCTATTGAAGTTCGCGCTCTTGACCGGGGATAGAAGCGTGATATAATAAGGAAGGTGTAAGAAGTTTAGGTGGGGAGACCCGCCTTTTTTATTAAAATGCCGAATGTTGAATGATGAATGCAGAATGAAGCCCTTTATTCAGCATTTAGCATTCATGATTTAGCATTTCACTAGCATGCCGGCAACAATTCGAAGTGAATTTAGTTTAGCACTCAATCAAGTCGCCACCGAGCGGGGGATTGACCCGGCCGTGGTCTTGGAGACCATTAAAGCCGCCATTTTGGCGGCCTACCGCAAAGATTACGGCGTGGAAGAGCTGGAACTGCTTATCGTTGATCTGAACGCCGATACCGGCGAAGCGAAAATTTCTAAAGACGGTAAAGACATTACCCCTCCGGGCTTTGGCCGGATCGCCGCCCAAACCGCCAAACAAGTCATCCTCCAGCGGATCCGCGAAGCGGAAAAGCAGGCGGTACTGGCTGACTTCCAGACAAAAGTGGGATCGATCGTACCCGGCATGGTGCTCCGGTTTGACGGTCCCAATGTCATTATCGACATCGGTCGTACTCAGGCCGTCATGCCGCCCCAGGAACAGAGTCAGGGCGAGCGGTATCACCTGAACCAACGCTTGACGTTTTACATCGAAGGCATTCGCGAAACCATGCGCGGCAACGAGATCATCGTTTCCCGTGCGCATAAAGGGCTGGTGGAAGGATTATTTAAGCGCGAAGTTCCCGAAGTAGCATCCGGGGCCGTGGAGCTTCGGATTGTAGCACGAGAGGCAGGCGGACGCACCAAGGTTGCCGTATATTCTACGCAGTCCGGTGTGGATCCGGTGGGCTCCTGCGTGGGGCAGAAAGGCGTGCGCGTGCAGGCCGTGATTGCAGAACTTGGGGGAAGTGAAAAAGTGGACATCATCCAGTGGAACGACGATCCCAAGCAGCTGATTACTGCGGCTCTCGCCCCTGCCAAAGATTTGGACATTACGCTTGACGAAAAGAAAAAGGCAGCGGTGGTGACGGCTCCGGAAGACCAGTTGTCGCTTGCCATCGGACGCGACGGCCAGAACGTGCGTTTGGCTGCCAAGCTCACCGGATGGAAGATAGACATCAGGGGAAAAGAAGTAACGCAGGCAACACCAGCAACACCAGTAACACAAGAAGAACCAGAAAAACCAAAAGAGAAGGGAACAAGCGAGAAGAAAGAAGAAAAAGTTAATGAAGTCAAACTCGAGGAAGTGAAAGCCGAATCGGGTACACCAGCGGATTCAAAATCTGAATAAGAGTATGAAACGTTGGGCTTTTTCTTACATACTATATGGCCAAGAAGAAACAGGAAGTACAGACAACACCTTCTCGCCCTCCTATTGTGGCGGTCTTGGGCCACGTTGACCACGGCAAAACTACCCTTCTTGACACGATCAGAAAGTCGAATGTTGCCGGTGGGGAGCATGGCGGAATCACGCAGCACATTGGTGCGTACCAGATAGAGATAAGCGACAAGAAACAAGCAACAAGCAAAATTACGTTCATCGATACGCCCGGGCACGAGGCGTTTGCGAAAATGCGAAGCCGCGGGGCGACGGTTGCGGATATCGCGCTTCTGGTGGTTGCCGCGGATGACAGCGTGAAGCCCCAGACCAAAGAATCCATTGATCAGATCAAAGCCTCCGGCGCCTCAATGATCGTGGTGGTCAACAAAATTGACCTTCCCGCTGCCAATGTGGACCGCGTCAAGCAAGATCTGGCAAAAGTCGGTGTGCAGGTGGAAGGGTTTGGCGGTGACGTACCTGTGGCGCAGGTGTCGGCCAAAGCCGGAACCGGGGTTGGTGAGCTCCTTGAGCTTATTCTCTTCGTGGCGCAGATGGGTGAGCTTAAAGGAGAGCCTGTTGACCCGATTGAGGCGGTGGTTATCGAAACACGGGTGGATAAAGGCAAGGGGATGGTCGCGACGGTTCTGGTCAAAAAGGGAACCCTTGTGCCCGGAACGCCTCTGTACGAGGGATCAAACCTTGTAGGGAAGGTCCGGGCAATGTTTGACCAGCAGGGTGAATCGGTTGCCCAAGCCCCGCCCAGTACGCCGGTAGAAGTCTTAGGGTTTACCAAGCTTCCGGCAGTGGGAGCGGTGCTTGGCGCTCAGGCGTCCATCGCTGCACCGGTGAGCCAAGGATCCGTAGCCACCAAAGAGCCCGTCAGCACGCTTCCGGACTGGCTCAAGCCCGTGGAAGAGCAGGCCAAAGAAACGCTCAAGATCGTCCTCAAAGCCGATACCGCCGGATCACTGGAAGCCATACGTACTGCACTGTCGGAGCGCATCAAGTTGGTGGACAGTAGCGTTGGCGATATCACCGATGCAGACATCCTGTTGGCTAAATCGACGAACGCTTTTGTGGTAGGATTTAACGTGAAATGCGCGGCATCGGTTGTCAAGCTGGCCCAGACGGAAAAAGTGGTGTTTCGCATCTACACTCTTATTTACGAACTTTTGGATGAGCTGGCTGACGTAGTAGCAGGCATGAAAGAGATCGTGACTGCAGAGCGGGAGCTTGGAGTCGGTCAGGTTGTTGCCGAGTTTCCGTATGAAAAGCTGCGTGTGGCGGGGACAAGAGTTGTTTCCGGCCGGCTCGCCCGGGGAGACACGGTCAAGATTGTGCGGGGGGAGGCGGAAATCGGCCGGGCCAAAATCAAGTCCCTGCGGGTGCGCAAAGACGATGTGACAAAGGTAGAAACCGGCGGCGAGTGCGGGGTACTCCTGGACAAAAAAGTTGATTTTGCCATCCAGGATGCTATAATCGCGATCACTACAGGCTAATATGGATTATTCAACTGACATTACCAAAGTCAAAGAACTTTTGGACAAAGCGCAGGACGTGCTTATCGTCACGCACGAGCATCCGACGCATGACAGCATGGGCAGCACCCTTGCCCTGTATCTGGGATTGGCCGGGTTGGGCAAAAAGGTGACGGTGGCGTGCCCGGATCCGGTGACCGTTGAGCTTTCCAGTTACGTGGGAGCCAATAAGGTGGTCACCGAGCTGGCCAACAAAAACTTCGTCATTTCGCTTGACTATGTTGACGGCTCCATTGAAAAAGTCAGCTACAACATCGAAGGAAACAAGTTTCATTTGGTTATCGAACCGCGAGCTGGATTTGAATCGTTTAGTGAAGATAAAGTCCATTTTTCCCATAGCGGCATTTCGGCGGATGTCATCATTGCGGTAGATACCATCCACCTCGGAGGCCTGAAAAAGTTATATGAAGAAAATAAGGAGTTATTTGCCGGTAAACCGATTATCAATGTGGATCGGCACCCCAACAACGCAAAATACGGTACGGTGAATATCACAGACGGTCAGGCCTCGTCCACGGGAGAACTGGTCGGGCACCTGCTTTCGGACCTGGGTGTTGCATTGACCGCCGATATTGCCACCAACCTGCTCAATGCCCTCTACGCCGCAACGAATTCGTTTCAGATCCCGACGGTCACTGCTGCCGCTTTTCAGCTGGCCGCAGCGAGTCTCAAAGCCGGCGCCAAGCGCTTCGGCTTAGTGCATGCGCCGTCGGAAGAAGTACCCGGCGGAGAATCCGTTGCATCTTCGCTGCCTCCCGCAGGAGTCCCTCATGTGCAAGCGATTCCTTCGTCCCTTCCTTCGTCAGGACAAGCAGGACAGGCAGGACAGACGCCGCCGGACTGGCTCAAACCCAAAATCTTTAAAAGCTCCAACCTGCTGTAATTTCCTGATTGTAAAAAAATCCGATTTGTGGTAAAATACATATATTGGAGCACAAAAATGCTCCATTTTATATACCCCGTATGGCAAAGATAGCCAAGGAAAAGAAACACACAACGAAAAAGGCGACAGAGAAATCAAAGGCAGTAAAAGTCTCCAAAGCCCCGAAACCTGCAAAAGCAGTCAAAGCCGCTCCCAAGCGCAATGCGGCAGTAGCTGCTCCGAGCGTGGAGAAGAAAGAAGTCATCGAGCAGTTTCAGGTAAAACAAGGGGACACCGGCAGCCCGGAAGTGCAAATTGCGCTTCTGACTAAGCGCATAGAGAAGCTCGTCGGGCATCTCAAAAGCAATCCGGCAGATAACCATTCCCGGAGGGGACTGTTGGGTATCGTGAGTAAGCGCCGCCGTCTTCTCAATTATCTGGAGAAAAAAGACGAAGCACGCTTTAAGACCATTGGCCAGAAACTGGGATTGGGAAAATAAACATTTCATGGCAAAAAAAATTATCAAAAAATCCATAGAGATTGCCGGTCGTACGCTTACTCTTGAAGTCGGCCGGTTTGCCGAGCAGGCATCCGCCGCGGTATTGGCGCAGTACGGCGATACGATGGTGCTTTCAACAGTAATGGCATCAGCAAAAGAAACCACCCTTGATTATTTCCCGTTAAGTGTTGAATATGTGGAGCGGCTTTACGCCGGCGGCCGCATCAAAGGATCCCGATGGGTCAAGCGCGAAGGAAGGCCAAGTGACGATGCAGTGTTAGCCGGGCGGGTTATTGACCGTTCAATCCGGCCATTGTTCCCCAAAGCGTATAACCATGACGTGCAGGTTATTATTACGGTTCTTTCTATGGATGGAGAAAATGATCCGGACGTGTTGGCACTGGTGGCAACATCGGCTGCTATCGCCATATCACCCATCCCTTGGAACGGACCAATTAGCGGCGTACGCATTGGATATGTGAAAGATGCGCAAAGCGTAAAGGGCGCATTCCTTGTCAACCCTACCTCTGCCGAGCAGGCAACCAGTGAGTTTGACTTTGTCGTATCTTCCAGTCGGGAGAAAGTCATAATGTTGGAAGGCGGATTTTGTGAAACGCCCGAGCCGGTGGTTCTGGGCGCCATTGCCGAGGCCAAGCGAACGAATGGTCAGATCATTGATCTTATTGAAGAATTAGTTAAGGCTGTTGGCAAGCCTAAAGTCGCGGTTGCCCAAGTATCGGAAGCAGATGAGCTCAAGAAACAAATCGTCAAAGATTACAAAAAAGAGATGGAAGAAGCATTTGCCAAAAAAGCGGAAAAAGAATTTGGCGGCGATGAAATGGCAGTGCTTGCCAAAACAATTGCAGAAGCCTACGGCACAGAGTATAGCGCCAAAGATATTGAAGCGGCACTGGATAGCTTATTCAAAAAGAAGGTGAAGGAAAATGTTTTGGAGCACGGGAAGCGATTTGACGGCCGAAAAATTGATGAAGTCCGTCCAATAGAGATTGAAGTGGGGATGTTGCCCCGAACCCACGGAAGCGCGATGTTCAAACGTGGGGCTACACAGGCATTGACCGTGGTAACGCTCGGGACGCCCTCTCTGGAGCAGCTTATCGAAAGTCCGATGGGAGAAGAGTCCAAGCGCTACATCCATCACTACAGCATGCCGCCGTATTCCGTCGGCGAAACCGGCAGGATGGGGACACCGTCCCGGCGGGAAATCGGACACGGCGCGCTGGCCGAGCGGGCACTTTTGTCTGTTATTCCTTCTGAAGACGAGTTTCCCTATACCATCCGGTTGGTCTCGGAAATTATGTCCAGTAACGGTAGTACCTCGATGGCGTCTACCTGCGGATCGACGCTTGCGCTCATGGATGCCGGCGTTCCCATCAAAGAGCCGGTAGCCGGTATTTCCATAGGCCTGATGACTGAAGGAAAAAAATTTGTGTTACTCACCGACATCATGGGGATTGAAGATTTTGCCGGCGACATGGACTTTAAAGTTGCAGGGACGAAAAACGGCATTACCGCCATTCAGCTGGATATTAAAATTGACGGTTTAACCGACGAAATTATCAAAGATACCGTGGGGGCAGCGCGGGTGGCCCGTATGGCGATTTTGGGGAAAATGCTCGCCGTCATTAGTGCTCCGCGCAAAAATCTTTCCAAGTATGCGCCCAAAGTGACAGTCGTCAAAGTGCCGGTGGACAAAATCGGAGAAGTCATAGGCCCAGGCGGCAAAATGATCCGGCAGATTATTGCCGCAACCGGCGCCACGGTGGACGTAGAAGACGACGGGTCGGTGATGATTTCCGGTACCGACAGCGAGTCCGTGGCAAAGGCCGTAGCCTGGGTTGAGGGTCTGACGAAAGATGTGCACCCGGGAGAAGAATACGAAGGAGAAGTCAAACGCATTTTGCCCTTTGGCGCGTTTGTGGAGATTTTACCCGGAAAAGAGGGCATGGTCCATGTATCCCAGATGGCGACAACGTTTGTGAGCAGTCCCAATGATGTGGTTGCCATAGGGCAGAAAGTCAAAGTGCGTGTGATGGAAATCGATGACCAGCGCCGGATCAATCTTTCGATGCTTTTTGGTGAAGATGCCAAGAAAGCCCCGTCCGGGGAACCCCGGGAGCACCGCGGATTCGACCGCCCACGAAGGGGTTTTGACCGAGGACGAAGGAGATTTTAAAACTTCGGAAAGTAGAAATTTCGTTTTTCCAATATCGCTCTCTCGTGTTTTTCCTCAAGACTCCTGCTATTATAGAAATATGTCTAAACTGACGGACGAAGTAGCAATACTTCGGAAAAAAATTGATGAAGCCAAGGTCCCCAAAGAATTGAAAGAGCGGATCGTGGGAAATTTAGAAGAAGTAATCCGTCTGGAAAACGATATTTCCGCCCGTATCCACATCGAACAAATTTTCGTGTATACGGATTGGGTGGTGAGCCTCCCGTGGGACACGCGTACCACCGATGTATTGGATATTGCAAAGGCGCGGCAGATTTTGGACAGAAATCACTACGGACTGGCGCCGGTAAAAGAAAAAATTTTGGAATATTTGGCCATCCTTAAACTCAATATGGACCGATGGGAAAAAGAGTCGCGGGTAGCGGTTGAGGCAAAGTTATCCCATGCCATTTTGGCCCGCCGTGCACCTATCCTTTGTTTAGTCGGATTAGTCGGTACAGGCAAAACCACGCTTGCCAAATCCATCGCCCAGGCCATGGGCCGCCGGTTTGTGCGCATACCCTTCGGCGGCATGAGCGACGCACTGGACCTGCGCGGACAGTCGCGGGTGCGGCCGGATGCAGAGATAGGACTGGTCCTTAAGGGTTTGCGGTATGCGGGAAGCAAAAACCCCGTTATACTTTTGGATGAAATAGACCGTGTGGCAGAAGCAGCGCGGGGTGACATCATGGGTGTGCTGGTTGAGCTTTTGGATCCGGAACAAAACCAGGCATTTACCGATCATTACCTGGATTACCCGTTTGATTTGTCGGAAGTTCTTTTTATTGCGACGGCAAATAATACCACGAATATTGCTACCGCGGTACTTGACCGTTTAGAGCCCATCCAGATGCCCTCGTATACGGACGAAGAAAAGATTAAAATCGCCAAAGACTATGTACTGCCGCAGCTCATGCATGAATCCGGACTGACGAGTGAAAATCTATCTATCGATCCGGCCATCTGGCCCAAACTCGTGCGGCCATTGGGCTACGACGCCGGGATCCGAAGCCTTGAACGCACCATCAACGGTATCTGCCGCAAAGTCGCGCGGCTCATCGTGGAGGGGAAAGGAAAGAGTTTCCGCATTCAAGAATCAAATATTAAAGAATTTGTAGAAAGCTATTGAAATGAGATATTGGAAAAAACAACCGCACCGTATCTTTCAGGGAACATCGGCAAGCGGCAAAGATAGTATCCGCATTATTCCCTTGGGCGGCGTCGGGAACGTCACCAAAAACATGTATGTGTATGAGTACCTGGCGGACGGGAAACTGCGTGACATCCTCATCGTGGACTGCGGCATCGGGTTTCCGGATCCGGAAATGTACGGGGTGGATCTGGTCATCCCGGACGTGCGGTATTTGGAGAATAAAAAGCAGTATATCCGCGGATTGGTGTTTACCCATGGCCACGATGATCACATTGGCGGCATCCCGTATATCTATCCCAAGTTAGGTAATATTTCGATGTGGGGAACGACACTTACGGCAGCCTTTGCCAACATCAAGCTGGTAGAGACACAAATTCGCACGAAAGTGCAGGCGGTAGACTTTGACCGGGTCCTCCGCATCGGGCCATTTACCGTATCGTTTATCCGCGTGACCCATTCGGTTCCCGATAGCGCCAACCTGGTCATCGAAACGCCGGTGGGTATCTTTTATCATGGCAGTGACTTTAAATTTGACTTTGATCCCCTTGATGGAAAAAAATCAGAACTTGAGAAGATTACAGCGGTGGGCAAGCGCGGCGTATTGTGTCTCCTGACCGACTGTTTGGGCAGCGAACGGCCGGGCTTTACGCCATCGGAACAGATTGTGGGAGAGACACTGGAGAAAGAATTGCGGCTTGCCCCGGGCAAATTGCTGTTTACGACACAGTCAAGTAATATTTCACGCATCCAGCGGGCGATTGATTTGGCCATCAAGCACGGGAGAAAAATTGCCTTTTTAGGACGGAGTATCGATCAGAATGTGGAAGCGGCAGTGAAGCTCGAGTACATGCGGTTTCCCCGGGAATCGGTCGTCCGGGACCGCGACCTCAAACGACTGCCGGCAGTCAAACAGTTTCTGGTGGTTGCCGGCGCCCAGGGGCAGGAAGGGTCGGCGTTGTGGCGGATTGCCAATGACGACCATGCGTTTGTCCATATTGAGGAAGGAGATACGGTGGTGTTTTCTGCAGATCCCATTCCGGGCAATGAATATAGCGTGAACGCCGTCATTGAACACCTTTACCGCCGCGGCGCGCGTGTGGCCTATTCCGATATCATGGAGGATTTGCACGTGTCGGGGCACGGCAGTCAGGCTGACCTCATGCTCCTTCTTTCCACCGTGGGGCCGCGGTACGTATTCCCTATCGGCGGCACGTACAAGCACATGATGCAGTACCGGAGGCTTGCTGCCGATTTACACTATGACAAACGGGAAGTCCTTATTCCCGAGGAGGGAGAAATATTGGAGTTCAAACCAGCAGCTGCGCCGCGGGTGTCGGCAACTCTGGAGCTTGAAAACGTGATGGTAGACGGACTGGGAGTTGGAGACGTGGGCAACGTGGTGCTGCGCGACCGACAGACCTTGGCAACCGACGGTATTGTAGTGGTAGTCGTGCCGGTCCAGCACGCAACGGGCCGGGTGACGGCCGAACCGGATATTATCTCCCGCGGGTTTATTTACATAAAAGAATCGGGTCGCCTGGTGGATGGCGCCAAACGCGTGGTGACGCAGTCATTGCGCCTCAAGAAAGGCCGGATGTTTGATTGGCACTTCGTGCGCAAGCAGGTAGAAGGCAATTTGGAAACATTTCTGTTTAAGGAAACCGGTCGCCGGCCCCTCATCGTGCCGGTGATTGTGGAGGTGTAATTAGTTGTTTGTTGCGCGCTTCGCGCGGACGCGGGCGGCGTGGGTCAGATGCTTTTTGCGAAGCCGCAGAGAACGCGGGGTCACCTCCAGCAGTTCATCCTCCTCGATAAAATCCAAGCACTGTTCCAGGCTGTACACGACCGGCGGGTCGAGTTGGATGGCAACATCGGCATTCGCGGAATGAATGTTGGTGAGCTTTTTTGTTTTACATACATTGATGTCGATATCTTCCTGACGATTGTTGATGCCGATAATCATCCCTTCGTAGACAGGGATACCCGGGCCGATAAATGCGCGGCCGCGCTCCTGGACGGTCGTCAGCGCATAGCCGGAAGACTTACCGCTTTCAATGGACACCAAAACGCCGTTTCGCAGTTTTGGAATATGGGGTGAGAGCGGGAAATAGCCGATGAAGCGGGTAGCGAAGATGCCGTTGCCGCGTGTTTTGGTGAGAATATCACCCCGAAAGCCCAACAGATTTCGGGTGCTGACTTTATACACCATTTTGGTCACGCCGCGATCGTTGGTATGGGTATCGAGGAGTTCAGCTTTCCTTCGGCCCAGCTCTTCGGTGATGATGCCAACATATGCACGGTCGATTTCGATGGTGATTTCTTCAAACGGTTCCTTTGTAACTCCATCAGTTTCCTGAAAAATAACTTCCGGTTTGCCCACCTGCATTTCATAGCTTTCGCGGCGCAGGTTTTCCAAAAGGACCGCCAGATGTAGTTCTCCGCGGCCGGCGACGATAAAGCCGGTGCCGTCAGGATTTTCGGAAATTTTGAGTCCTATGTTTGTTTGTTTTTCTTTCAACAATCTCTGGTAGATTTGGCGCGCCGTACAAAATTTGCCCTCCCTTCCGGCAAGGGGAGAGGTATTGGCACTGACCAGGATTTTGAGTGTCGGTTCTTCCAGTTTGATCCGGGGAAATCCGGTAGGATCTGCCGGGTCTGCCAATGTTTGTCCGATGGCCACATCCGGTATTCCGGTAATGGCGATAATATCACCCGATTGGCTTTTTGGGGTGCGTTCGCGTTTGAGTCCTACGCTTGTAAATACTTCATCGACTCGGAACGAGCCGACTTTTTCGTTTTCGTTAAGAAGCGTGACCGGTAGTCCCGGGGAGATAGTCCCTTGGGCGACTTTGCCAATAGCATATGTTCCTTTGTAACTGTCAAAATCGAGCGTTGAAACAAGCATTTTAAACGGCTTGTCTTCGCTTGCCACCGGCGCGGGGACGGTGGCAATAATTTCTTTAAAAAGAGGCTCGAGATCGCCGGCGGATTGCATGTCGGAGGGGTACGAACTCCATGCTTTGCCTTCGCGGCCTACAGCATAGAGCACGGGAAAGGAGAGATGTCTTTCATGGTGGGCTAAGTGGAGAAATAATTCTTCCGTTTCGCGGAGTGCTTCTGCCGGTCGCGCATCTTTCCGATCGATTTTATTGATAACGACAATGATTTTGAGATTTTGCACGAGCGCCTTTTGGAGCACAAATTGCGTCTGCGGCAGCGGGCCTTCTGCGGCATCGACAATAAGAAGCGCGCCGTCTGCCATGTTGATGACCCGTTCCACTTCGCCGCTGAAATCTGCGTGTCCGGGAGTATCGATAATATTAATTTTGGTATTTTTGTAGACCACCGCGGTATTTTTGGCCAGTATCGTGATGCCTTTTTCGCGTTCCAGATCACCCGTATCCAGAATCGTCGTCTGGTTCATTTCGGCCTGGTTTTCGCGGAAGGTATGTGTTTGCTTGAGCATCCCGTCGACGAGCGTGGTTTTGCCGTGGTCCACATGGGCAATAATAGCGATATTTCGTATATCCATAAGAACAAAAAACCCGCGCTTCCTGCGGGAGTTATATTATACCACGTTTGCGTGCCGGTTGAATACCGCGCTGTATCTGTCTATACTATATCTACTGCCATGAAATGGGGACGAAAAAGAAAATATAGACGGAGAAATCCGTTTTCCTTCAAACTGAAAAAACAAACCGTCGCCACGGTCGGGGCGATCTGGCTCGTCTTGTTTGCCGTAGTTATCACCGTTTCCTTCTTCGGTGAAGGAGCACTCCTGACCAGGCTTCGTGAAGAACTCGTCTACCAGGTCGGGTGGCTCATGTACCTGCTGCCGCCGTTTTTAGTATTGTTAAGTCTTCTGTTTTTTAAGATCAAATCCGATATCGGAAGCCCCCGGGTGCCGCTGGGATACGCGATCGTGTTGGTGGGTCTTGCGGGGTTGACCCAGGCGGGCGTAGCGGGTGAGGTGCTGTGGAATACGCTCTCAGATGCAATTTCCGCGGAACTTGCGCTTATTTTGTATCTTGCGCTCATGCTGGTCGGCGCGATGATTCTGTTTAATGCGTCGCTTGAGCGGATGGTGAATTGGTGTATTACCCTCGTGGGTCAATTGATCGACGCGGTCGGACGCTGGAGTGAGGCACTCATGGCCAAACGGGACAAACCGCTCTTCGGTCAGGAAAAGTTACCCATCCGTATCAAAGGTCAGGAAGAAGAAAGGCCACTGGCGAAAGCTCCGGTTGTCCCTCCACCGGTACCGGGCAGGGGAAAGCCTGCGCAGGCCCTTAGTGGTCTGATCGGACCGCTGACCACCAAGCCGGGTACCGCGGGAGTTTGGGAGTACCCGCCGCTTTCGCTTCTCTCTGAGGGTTCGGGGCAGAAAGCCGATCGGGGTGACATGAAGCGGAACGCCGACATTATTGAAAAAACGCTCGATAGTTTTGGCATTGACGCCCACGTGGCAGAGGTAAACACCGGTCCGGCGGTTACCCAATATGCGCTCAAAATTGCCCTCGGCACAAAAGTATCCAAGATTACGTCGCTTTCCAGTGACCTGGCGCTTGCCCTGGCTGCGCCGACCGGCCAGGTGCGCATCGAAGCGCCCATCCCGGGCCGCGACCTGGTGGGGATCGAAATACCCAACCGGGGCTTGGAGTTTGTGACCCTCAAGAAAATGCTGGAGTCGCAAATACTTCGCAAGGCAAAAAGCAAGTTGTCGGTGGCGCTGGGGTTGGACGTTTCCGGTTCGGCGGTGATTGCCGATATTGCGAAAATGCCCCACGTGCTGGTGGCCGGCACCACCGGGTCGGGAAAGTCGGTACTCATTAACTCATGGATCTGTTCGCTTCTTTTCCGCACGAGTCCTTCGGAAGTGCGTCTCATCATGGTGGATCCCAAGCGGGTGGAGCTTACCGGGTACAACGGCATACCGCACCTCCTTACTCCGGTCATTGTCGAGCAGGATAAAATTTTGTCGGCACTCCGGTGGGCCATGATAGAAATGGAACACCGGTATAAGCAATTTGCAGAGGTCGGCGTACGCAATATCGACGGGTTTAATGAACTGGCGGGGTTTCAGGCGATGCCGTTCATCGTCATCCTCATCGATGAGTTGGCAGACCTCATGGCCTATGCGCCGGTGGAGGTTGAAGACACGATCTGTAGACTGGCGCAGATGGCACGTGCGACCGGCATCCACCTGGTATTGGCGACGCAACGGCCAAGCGTGGACGTGATTACCGGGCTTATCAAAGCCAACGTGCCGGCTCGTATCGCATTCAATGTTTCTTCCATGGTAGACTCGCGGGTGATCATCGACATGCCCGGCGCCGAAAAGCTTCTGGGCCGCGGCGACATGCTCTATGTACCGCCGGATCAGGCTAAACCCACACGTATTCAAGGCACATTTGTATCAGAACAGGAAGTGAACAAGGTAGTCGAGTTTTTCCGCAAAAAAGAGGTACCAGTGGAGTACACCGAAGAAGTGACGACGCAACCACTTACCGGCATGAAAAAAGGAGGAATTACGGGTGGAGGCGACGGGCACGATCCATTGTTTGAAGATGCGCTCCGGCTTATTTGCCAGTATGATAAAGCATCGGCATCGCTTCTCCAACGGCGATTGTCCGTGGGGTATGCCCGAGCGGCCAGAATTCTTGATCAGCTGGAAGAAGCAGGGGTCATCGGCCCGGGCGAAGGAAGCAAGCCGCGCGATGTTCTGGTAAAAAACGCGGATGAATATTTGGCAGAGCAATCGCAACAGCAATGAAGACCGTCGGCGGTATTCTCAGAGAAGCACGGGTATCTCGCCACTATTCCTTGGAACAAGTGGAGGCTGCCACCAAAATCCGTTGCAAATTCCTTGAAGCGATTGAATCGGATGACTACAGCAAACTTCCATCGCTGGCGTATGCTAAAGGATTTGTAAAAAATTACAGCGCCTATTTGGGACTGGATAGCGATACCGTGCTGGCGTTTTTTCGGCGCCAGACATCAGAAATTCCGCGAGCAACGCTGCTGCCAAAAGGCATGACAGAACCGCTCAATAAACCGTGGTTTTATCTCACACCCGGGCGGTTTTTGGGTCTCGTGATCGCCCTGTTGGCAACAGTGTTCCTTTTTTACTTCGGAGTGCAGTATCGACGGCTCAACCAATCGCCGCGGCTAACGATCGAATCACCCAAGGATCAAACCATGACGACAGACAAGCGCGTGGACGTCTTGGGACAGACGGATCCGGATGCGACGGTGACGGTCAACGGGTTTTCGGTTGTCGTGCGTTCCGACGGCAAATTTTTTTCCCAAGTCGTCCTAGAGACGGGCGTCAACACCCTGACGGTCGTTGCCACGAGCCGGTTCGGGAAAGCGACCACCGTCACGCGCAAGGTCGGCCTCCAGCAGCCATAATTCTCATTGACAGTGACGAGATTTTGCGGCATACTTTCATTGGTTGGATTGAGTCATTTGTTTTTTTCTGCCCATGGATGCTGTCCAGATAACGATTATAGCTATAAGCTTTATCCTCACCGGCCTTTTGGTTGTGTTGGGCGTACAGGTGTGGTACATCCTCAAGGAAATCCGTTTCTCGATACAAAAAATGAATAAAATGCTTGACGACGGCGGCAAGGTAACCGGCGCCGTGAGCGAAGGAGTATCCGGTATGGGCGGGTTATTCAGCGGCATCAAAGCAGGATTGTCTTTTTTTTCCTCGTTCCGAAAGAAAGGAGATAACCATGAGTGACGAACAGCACGGAGAAGGTAAATTTTTGCTGGGATTTTTCATCGGCGGGCTTATCGGAGCACTTACAATCTTTTTCCTTGGCACAAAAGAAGGGCAGAAGACGGGAAAGCTCATCAAGCGTAAAGGTGAAGACTTGCTGGATGACGTGCAGGAAAAAATTGAAGAACTGGAAGAGAAAGGGAAAGAGTTGGTGAAACAGGGGGAAGCGATCAAAGAGCAGGTGCTTGAAAATTTGGAAGAGAAAAAAGAAGCAGTGACGGAAACTGCAGCGGAAAAACTCGATACCGCGCTAGCTCATATCGAGGAACTCCAGGAACACGGCCGCCAGACCACGGCGAGTTTGCGCAAACGCCTCTTCAAAAACCTCCCGAAAAAATCATAATCAGGACACCACATTTTGCGGATGTCCCCCGAGGAATTTTTTGATGTTATCAGTAACGATTTGAGAACATCGATATTCCGATTCTTCCGTGTTGAATGCGATATGCGGTGTTATCACAACATTTGGGTATGCAAACAGCGGGTCGGTTTTCTTCATTGGTTCATTGCTTAATACGTCCAAACCCGCTGCAAAAATTTTTCCGGATGTAAGATTATCCATGAGTGCACGTTCATCGATAATTGCGCCGCGTCCGGTGTTGACCAACACGACACCGTTTTTCATCAGTTGAAATTCTTTTTTACCCACCATACCACGTGTCTTATTTGTGAGCGGTGCATTAATAGAGATAACATCCGATCTGTGTAGAAGCTTCTCAAAATCTTGTCGTGAACTTGAAGAATTGACAAAAAGAATATTCATGTTGAATCCATTTTTCGCTATTTCCGCAACGCGTCTGCCGATTGTGCCGTAACCGATAATGCCGAGCGTTTTTCCTTTCAACTCCTTTCCTTTATACGCGAGCGGATCCCATGTTCCTTTTCGAATATCAACCTGGGCTTTGGATGCTAGACGGATAGCAGTAAGCAAAAGCCCGATGGCGTGTTCCGCAACAGCATCAGTAGAAAAGTTAGGAGTATTGCAGACCGTGATGCTCTGCTTACGGGATTGGGCAAGATCAATCCATTCATAGCCGGTTGCGGCAACGCAGATCATTTTCAATTTTGGAGCAGCAGAAATAACGCGCGCCGGCATTTCGAGCCAATTATTTATGACAATATCCGCATCTTTGATGCGCCGGATACCTTTTTGTTCATCCGGTACATCATTGTAGATGACGACTTCACCAAGTTGTTTGAGGTTTTTTCGGTGTTCCGGATACAGATATACCTTATCGGCGCTTACAATCTTCATATCGTAAGTATACCAAAAGAGCGATCTTGGGTATAATACGGAGACTATGCACCAGGGGAACACGACGTTTACCACCGAAGAAATAGAAACGCATGTGCGCACGTACCGGTCGCTTCTTAAGTCCGCCGGCCGCGTGAAGGTAAGCCAATTAACCGATTCACACATCGGGATGCACTCAGTGTTGCATGAGAAGGCGGGAGGCAAACAAGTAGACGCTGCGGCTTTTATTTACTCGCTCCTGCGGCTGCCGTTTTGCATCCGCGAGGTCAACACCGTTATTTTGGGACAATCGTATAGCGTGTTTAAGAAAAATGGCTATGGACATATCGGCCGTTGGCGCAAAGTCGAAGCGCCGGGCAGAAGGAGGAAGATGCTGTTTGACGGCCGCGAAACATTGGCGGTCTACATTGCATCAGTTACCGACGTGGACGACCTCATTACGCTTCTCACTGCGTTTCAGATTGAGTGGAATAAAATTCATGCAGGGCGCGGGGAGATGGAAAAAATTTTCCCGTCTGCGGAACTCAATAGAATTCGGCTCATCTGCGGCAAGGAATACGATGCACTGGTGGGTGCGATCAAAAAGAAACGCATAGACTGGACGGTGCAGCTTTTGTCCGGCTCCTATGTGGAGTATGCAAAGGCAACCAAGCGCTGGTGGGATCACGTGGCAAGTATAGCCCGTGACGTGCGGCTGTATCGCCGGCCGGTCTATTTTGTTTCCAGCAACACGCACTCACTGGTGAACGTGCTCACGCGGTTTATTCTTGCTGAAGAAAAAGAATTGACCCGCTACCTGTATGAGAGCAAAAATGAACTGCTTATCTCCCTTTGGGAACAAATAGAAAAAGGAATTTATCCGGGCAATCGCGAAAACTTTCTCTATTACATCGCCAAAAAATACGCGGGCGCCCATCCGGAATTTTTGAAGCGAAAACAAGCAGCGGAACAGTCATTGGGAATTGTCTCAGTTGCCCCGTTTCATTACTTGGACATCAACGTGCAGATCATAGAACTGCAGAAACTTGCGGGTGTCACCCTGGATAGTCGTCTTGGGGTTTCGACAAAACTGTTGGCAAAAAGCAACGCGGTGATTGTCAACATAGACTATCCGCTCGGATGGGCTGCATACCAGGTGCTCACGGAGATCGGACAAAACGTGGATACCATCCGCGGTGTGTACATCATGGGAAAGGCGGCGACCCTCAACGCCAATATCGGGGACATCCTCATCCCGACCACGGTTTTTGACCAGCACACCAAAAACGTCTATGCCATAAAAAACGCATTTCGTGCAAATGATTTTTCCAAAATCTTTCAGACCGGGTCGGTCTTGGACGATCAGAAAACCGTGTCAGTCAAGGGTACGTTTTTGGAAAACAAGGAGCTCCTTACCGCCTGGTATAAAGAAGGGTACACGACGATTGAAATGGAAGCCGGGCCGTACCTGAACGCCGCCTATGAGTTTATCTACTACAACCGGTATGTGGAACAGCAGTTTATCAATCTCACCGCAACGCCGTTTGAACTGGGGATTGCCCACTATGCCTCCGACACGCCCAACAGCAAAGGGACTAATTTAGGTGTACGAAATTTGGCGTACGAGGGGGTTGAGGCCACCTACGGCATAACGCTTGCCATCATCAAAAAAATTATCGAGCGGGAGGCCGCATTTCTGCGGGCATACTAATTGCTTATCTCGTGGTTTTTCTTGATAGATTGAGACTTGGGAGACTCATGGCAATAATTATAAGAAAACCACCGAATAGGATCGTAGGCGATAATACCTCTTTAAAAAATATAAATGCAAACAGCGCTCCGAATACCGCCTCAAGCGGAGTGATAAGTGTACCGATTTGGGCTTGAGTATGCCTAAATCCATAAATAATGAGTTGTTCCGTAGCAAGTTGACTGACCGCAAACAACAGAATACCAATCCACGAAACTGAAAATGAGATTGTAGGAAAGTTTTCCCTAAGCATTAATGCAAGGATCAAGCTTAATGCGAATCCCGACGCGGCGTCTAGAAAGATCATTTGTGTAGTGGGATACTTATGAGAAAGTTTTTTTGAACTTGTAATCCACAGTCCGGAACAGATACCGCTGGCGAATGCTAGGAAAATCCAGATAGTATGATACCCCTGGGTTGTAAAAGAATAAATAAAAGTTAATCCAATGACAGAAAGAACCATAGAAACAATTTTTAAGGAATCTAGTATTTCATGAAAAAGTAGTCTCCCCGCTATACATCCGGCGAGTATGATGCCTGAGTAAAAAACAAAGTACGCGGTACCGATGGGAATATTATTAAACGCAACAAAAATTCCTACCGTTGAACCGATTCCGTTCAGGATCCAAAAGACAAACCATTTGATATCCTGAGGATGTATCCTTTTCCACTTTTTGTTCAAAACAAGGACAACAAACAATACGAGAGCAACCAGAAAATTTCTTGTCCAGTATTGGGTAAAAGCACCGAAGGATATACCAATTAGCCGAGAGTACACACCGTATAAACCAAAAATTGCGGTGGAGGCAATAATCGCACTGATGCCTTTATAATCTGTTTTGTTCATGGCTTTATTTTGGCATCAGTATACCATAGCAGAGAAGAACGCCGTTCGCGGACAATAAGGAGTAATTGCTCCCATGATATAATCGAAGGAATGAAATCTGAGGAGGTCCGCAAGAAGTATCTGGAGTTTTTCAAGAAGCGGGGGCATGCGGAGATTCCGTCGGCGCCCTTGGTGCCCCTTAATGATCCCACCTCATTATTTAATAGTTCTGGAATGCAGCCCTTAGTGCCTTATCTATTGGGTGAGCCTCATCCATTAGGAAGGCGGTTGGTAAATAGTCAAAAGGCAATGCGGTTTCAAGATATTGATGAAGTAGGCGACAATCGGCACACAACGTTCTTTGAGATGCTGGGCAATTGGTCGCTCGGTGATTATTTTAAAAAAGAACAACTCCCGTGGAATTTTGAATTTTTAACCCGCGAATTAGGCCTGGACCCCAAGCGCTTGTATGTGACGGTGTTTTCCGGCGAAGCCGGATCCCGCTCCG
>CAYIWI010000007.1:2436-22919 GCA_964367065.1 uncultured Gammaproteobacteria bacterium | reverse complement strand
CCAGATGCGGAGGATCGAAAACGCCGCCTAATAATGCTACATGCATAGCAAAACGAGCAACACAAGCAGGACCAGTTACTTAGAAAAGGCGTTTTACTAAGTAACTAAGTAACTTGCGTTGCTAACTAACTTTCTTTGTGTACCGCTCCCTGCTTGTACGAATCACTTTGTCCCTATTCTCATTGCGGCTGCGCGGCAAGGGCAGAGTGACGGCCGAAAACGGCTGCGACGTATGATTATCAATCGAAAGCTTAAGTACAATCTGGTAATTGCCAAGCCCCACCAGCTCTTCTTCTTTGTACTTCATCCCGAACTCGCGGGTCAGCATCCTGCTGTCGGCCGCCCCGACGCTAAAGGAGGCAATGGATCCTGCGTTGCCGAAAATCGCCTTAGCCACCTCCTCATCAATCTGGCCGATGTACTGATTGGCAAGCGTTAAATCCAGGCGGTATTTCCGCGCTTCAGAGAGAATTTTGATGAAGGAGTTCGTGGCAAAATTCTGAAACTCATCCACATACAGGTAAAAGTCTCGCCTGTCTCCCTCCTTCTGGTACACGCGGTTCATGGCCGCAAGCTGCATTTTGGTAATGATCATGGCGCCCAAAAGGGCACTACTGTCTTCTCCGAGCTTGCCCTGCGATAAATTAACGATGACGATTTTTCCCTGGTTCATCATGGTTTCCAGGTCGATGGGCGAGACGGGGCTGCCGATGATGTTCCTTATGGTTTGGGAAGAGAGAAATTGTCCGACTTTGTTTAATATCGGCGACACTGCTTCACTTTTCATCTGCGGGCTCATTTTGGCAAATTCGTTGAGCCAAAAATTCTTGAGCACCTGGTCTGAGACTTTCGCGACGATTTTCTCCCGGTAATGCTCATTTGTTAACAGTTCCGGTACCTGGAGAAATGTTGCGTCCGGCACGTGCAGGAGAGTAAGGATGGTGTTTCGTAAAATATACTCAAGCCGCGGGCCCCAGCTGTAGTGGTAGAGCTTGTAAAAAATCGAGACAATGCCTGATGCCACGAGCTCGCGGTACGTCTGGTTTTTGACCTCCAGGGGGTTCAGGTGGAACGGGTAATCGCTATCGGAGGGGTCCAGGTACGCCACGTCATTGATGCGGTGGGACGGGATAAAGTCCAAAAGGATATCGCACAGGTCGCCGTGGGGGTCAATGACTGCCACGCCTTCATTGTTTCGCATGTCGTTAATAGCCATGTTGGCAATCATCGTGGACTTGCCGGTGCCCGTTTTGCCCACAATATACAGGTGTTTCCGGCGGTCGTCCTTTTTGATGCCAAAGGTAGCCGTGTTGTTTTTGTGCTCGGTCCGGGCAAAAAAGTTAACGTGTTTATCGCCTTCGTCATCGTGCGAAACAGGCAAATTTTCCGGTGCTTCGCCCGTCACCGCGGCTGACCAGGAAATGTTTTTAATGCCGGAAAGACTCAATCCCGGCGGATGCCACAGACTCGCCAGTTCCGCTGCACCCAGGATCTGGTGCCGCGGCAACGGTCCGGCTAAGCGCCGCACCACCGCTTCTCCCAGGTTCTTTTTCTGCCAAAACAACGGCTCGGCAAGGGTAAGCCCGTTTCCTTCTCCCAGCGTGTACACGCCGAATGTCCCGGCAACGGAAAAAAGCAACTCTTTGGCGCGGGTCTCGTTGGGCGCCACGGCAACCAAGCGTAGACCTGCGGTAAAACCAACCTGGGCGATTTTCCCTTCGATGAGCCGCGCCTGAGGGTGTGGCCGGGTTCTGCCCACGGTCGAGTTGGGATCCGCGATACCGCGGGAAACCACCGCGGCTCCGGTACGCTGCCACGAGCTTCCGGCGGCAGCAATCCACAACTGGAGCGCCACTGCTTCTCCCATGGGTAATTTTGCCATTTGACCCAACACGCTTGCCAAAATATCCAGATCTTTGACGTCCCGGTAGGTTTTGAGCGGATAATAGAATGCATTCGTAAGCGTCAGTTGCCCCGCAGCATGCGGAAGGCTCAAAAAGTGCAGGGCCCAGTCGCCAACCGGCGTGAGTAAGATTTTGGGATATTGCGCGGTGAGCTGGCTCTCCACATAACTTTTTGCTCCGGAGGGTACCGCGACAAAAAAATGAATGCGGGTGTTGACGGCTACAATTTCAAAACTGAAAAATCTCGGTTTGGATCGGTCGGTCAAAAGCCGCGCCAACAGTCCGCCGCTCCCGCGGCCCGCGCCGAGTGCCGCAAATACCTGTTCCATGGCAGACACCGGCTCTTCGCTGTCACGGGTGTTTTTAACCTCAAAAAGAACGGGGGAAGCGTCCATGCCCCTATGATAACACGGAATGAATAAGCTAATAAACAAATAATCTAATAATCGAATAGGTGCTGCGGCAAGCGACCTCAGCCCGTTGCGTGAAAACCAAATTGTGAGTTTTCACGGTCCTGATGCGCTTTGTTCTATTGCATGACCCCTATGTCCTCTTTACAATGATATGTATCCATGGAACAACACCCTGTTCCACAAAATGTCACAACGTTCCAGTTCCGCCTCATCGGTGACTGGACGATCAAACAGTTCGGCTACCTGGCCGGAGGGGCAATTGCCGCTTATGTGTGCTACAAGCTTCCGTTGCCGTTTTTGTTCCGCTGGCCGCTGACTGTCGGGTTGCCGATTTTAGGATTCGGCCTTGCATTTGTCCCGATCGAAGAACGTCCCATGGACGTATGGATCCTGTCGTTTTTCAAAAGCATTTACTCCCCCACCGAATACCTATGGTCCCGCGAAGCTGGATCTGGCTCCGCCAGACAAAAACCAGTGCCCCGCCCGGTGCCCCCACCGACAAACCCTGCGTCTCCTGCTTCGGTCCGGCCATCAACGCTTGAGGTGGTCAGTGCATTCTTTTCCCGCGCCCCGGCGCCCCAACCGACCAAACCAGCAACCGCTCCGCAGCCCGCGATGGTCGCGCCGCGGATTCTCACCTATCACCCAACGGACGTGTTCGCCTGGCTCAAAGACTGGCTGAACTCCCGGCCCAAGCCCGCCCCGGCCCAAACACAGGACGTCACCAGGCCCATGGCTACACCATCTCTCACCGGAAAGCGCATGGATTCTCCCTCCCCTGTGGTTGCCGCAGGCCCTGCAGCCGCCGATCAGGCAATCCAACAGGCCACAGCCCAGACCGCGGTACTTCAGGAAAAACTCAATACGCTCACCGCGGAGCTTACCAGCAAAACTGTTACCGAGTCGCGCATCCTCGAACTGCAAAAGTTGCTCACCGATGCCCTCGCGCAAAAAAATACCATGGAACAGGAGCTCGTGCGCCTGCGGCAACAGGTCAGCCGCCAGCCGCAGACAGCGTTCCCCCTGCGGCAGGCAACCATGGCCACCCCGGTTGCCGTTTCCCAGCCCACCGTAAGAATTATTTCGCCTGAGGCAGCAGTCAGAGCCGGACTGCCGCGCTTAACCACGTTTCCCAATGTCGTCACCGGCATTATCAAGGACCACAACCGGGAACTCCTCTCCGGGGTACTCGTGACCGTACGGGATAAAGAAGGCATACCGCTTCGGGCACTGAAAACCAACAAGGTCGGGCAGTTTGCCGCATCCACGCCGCTGCCGAACGGCACGTATGTGGTCGAGATCGAGGACCCCCGCGCCAGGTTTGTGTTTGACCGGGCGCAGATCACCGTCAATGGCGGCATCCTGCCGCCTCTTGAAATCACCGCCAAAAGCCAAAAGGAGCTCACGCGCGAAAAACTGACCAAAGAGATTTTCGGCAACCAAATATGAAACAACCCATTGTCCCCATCCGATCCTCCACCCAGGTGTTCACAGAGGTGGAAGACGTAACCCATGATCTTGCGCTGTTTGCCGACGGGTCGGCCGTCATCATCATTGGCGCTACCGCGGTCAACTTCGGACTCCTTTCCGAAAGCGAGCAGGCAACGATTATCCGGGCGTATGCGGGACTTCTCAATTCACTCTCCTTCCCCATCCAAATTCTGGTGCGGACCCAACACAAAGACGTCACGGCGTATTTGAAGCTTCTTGAAGAACAGGAGACAAAACAGAAAAATCCCAAGCTTGCCAAAAGCATTAAGGGCTACCGGCTGTTTGTGGCGGAAACCGTCAAAGAAAAAGAGGTGCTGGACAAAAAGTTTTACCTTATTGTCCCGTTTTCCCGCCTTGAACTGGGGCCGTCGCCCACGGTCTTGTTCGGCGGAAAAAAGCAGGGCCTGCCGTACCCTAAGTCTTACATCATCGAACGGGCACTCACGGTCCTCTCTCCGAAGTGCGACCACATCGTACGACTCTTGGGAAGAATCGGTCTTCACGCGGCACAACTCACCAATCAACAGATCACGGCGCTCTTTTTTTCTATGTATAATCCGGGAAGCCCGCTACCGGAGGAAAATGGACATCAAAATCATTCTTAAAAAACTTATTAACCCCATGCCGGAGGACAATCATGATCGGGTCGGGTCCGGCGGCGGGCCATTGGCGGCAAAAGACATCATTGCGCCTCCGGCCATCACCGTGGACTTTGACCACCTGAAGGTCGGCGACTGGTATTACCGTACACTCTTTGTGGCCGGCTACCCGCGGTTTGTTTCGGCCAACTGGCTGGACCCGTTGGTCTCGTTTAATCACACCCTGGATATCGCCATGTATATCTACCCCACGCGAAGCGAAGAGGTGCTGGAAAATTTAAGAAGAAAAGTGGGTGAAATGGAAGCTACCATCCAGTCGGATATGAAACGCGGCCGGGTGATCGAGCCGTCCGTCCAGGTGGCGCTGGAAGATGCGCTCTCCCTGCAACAGGAATTGGCCAAGGGGAGCGAGCGGTTTTTCCAGTTCGGCCTGTATGTCACCATCCCGGCGCATACTCTGGAGGATCTTAACAAAACCACTAAACAGGTCGAGGCAACACTTGCGTCCTTAATGATTTTGACCAAAAAAGCAGTACTCCAGATGGAAGAAGGGCTCAAAACCACGCTCCCCATGGGAGGAGACCGGATTCTCGTCACCCGCAACATGGACACCACATCCCTGGCCACGACGTTCCCCTTTACCACCAGCGAACTTACGGCCAACGAGGGCATCCTCTACGGGCTCAATGAGCACAACGACAGTTTGGTTATCTTCGACCGCTTCAGTTTAGAGAACGCCAACATGGTTGTTTTTGGTAAATCTGGCAGCGGCAAAAGTTACCTTGTCAAGCTTGAGGTGATGCGCTCCCTCATGTTTGACACGGAAGTCATCATCATTGACCCGGAAAACGAGTACGAGGCACTCACCCACGCGCTTGCCGGCGAGTACATCCGCTTCCATTTCGGCGCGGAAACGAAAATTAACCCGTTTGACCTTGCGCTCCTGCGGCCGGCGGTGGCAGAAGACGAAAGCGAACTCAATCAAAAAATCCTCTCCCTCCACGGCTTTTTCCGCGTGGTCATGGGCAAGCTTACCCCCACGGAAGATGCGCTTCTGGACCGCGCACTCATTTTGACGTATCGGCAAAAAGGCATCACGCCGGATCCTGCCACCCAAAACAAAGAACCGCCGCTTATGGAGGACCTCTACAAGGCCCTGATCGGCATGGAGGAACCCGCAGCGCGGGGACTGGCGGACCGCATTGAAAAATTCGTCAAAGGCAGCCTGGTGGGCATTTTTGATGCGCAGACCAATGTGGAAATCAGAAACCCGCTCACGGTATTTTCCATCCGAGACCTGGAGGAAGAACTGCGGCCCATTGCCATGTATCTTATCCTTGATTTTATCTGGACCAAAATCCGCCGCGATATCCGCCGCCGCGTACTGGTCGTAGACGAAGCCTGGTATATGATGAAGTATCCGGATTCAGCGTCATTTCTTAATTCCATCGCAAAGCGTAGCCGTAAATACTACCTGGGCCTGACTACCATCACCCAAGACGTGGAAGACTTCCTTTCCGTAGACCTCGGGCGCGCCATCATCCAAAACAGCAGCCTGCAGATACTTCTCAAGCAGTCTTCTGCAGCGATTGGCCGAGTCGCGGAAATCTTCTATCTCTCAGAGGGAGAAAAACATCTGCTTTTGTCAGCAGACATAGGCGAGGGGCTATTTTTCGCCGGCCCGGCCCACGCCGCCATCCGCGTGATCGCGAGCTCGGAAGAACACGACCTGGCCACCACCAAACCCCAGGAGGTAGCCGCAAGGGACAAGGCATCAACGGACCGGCCGATATTCACCGTCGAACAGGTGTCCGAACAAAAATAGCGTATGGCACTTGACCAAACAGAACGCCTGCCGCTTGAAGAATTCCTCAGCGTGTTTGTCACCGGAGGTCTCACGGTTGAGGAATTTCTCATCGGCTGCCAGCGGTATCCGGATTTTTACCGCCGCGTCGAACCCTTATTGGCAACGCTTCCCATCGTTTCTCAGCCGGAAGAGTCCCGCAAAACGCTTCTTGAACAGGTCGTGCGCCCCTTCTTGGATGCTCGGCAAACACCAGAACACATCCGTCGTCAGGCGCCGGACGAGACCATCCCCCTGCCTGAAATCGTCCGGCGAAGTGAAGACCTGAAGGCTGCGCTTCGCCAAACCTTTGCATCCCGACTCGTTGACAACTTTATCGCCCAGAGCAAATTGCACATTGATGCCAGTCAGCGCGATGGGCTCGTCCGGGCGCTTGAGCCGGCACTGGATGCTACCGCGGTCCAGCTTGTTGGACACCCGCGGCTTCACCCCGAGCTCACCTTTGCCATCGCCACCGAGCTGGTGGTCCAACAACCAAGCCTCACGGCCCAAAAAGCAGCAGGGGCGGCCATGGCACACAGCCTCACGCTTGAAGTTCTGGCAGGACGCGTCAATGACCCAACGGGCGCCGGCGTGCGCACGTTTTTCCAGGCAAATGCCCAAGGGCTTCGACAAGTAATTGCGCCGGTTGGCGACTTTGTGTTCCGGATGCTGCCGAACCAGTGGCGCGTTGAGGTCATTGAAGACCAAATCGTCAAGTCGTTTAACAGGGTAGCTAAAAAACTTGAATCCGCCGGCCAAACCATTGCCGACTCACCGGTGTTTGCAAGCTACCTCGCCCGGGCACAGCAATACCAACAGGGTCAGCAATCCGCACTCTCCGGCGTAGCAAAAATTCGAAACGCCGTTGCCGATGTATTCACGACCGTATTCGGCTCTCCCGACCACAACATTGAGATCGTCTATGAAGCGGGAAAGCGCGCACGTTTGGTTTTTGCTGTTGAGCGATGGGAGGGTTTGTCGCTTCTTGCTGCCCACTACGCCGGCCTGGCCCAAAAAGCACCCAACCTATTTGGTCTGACTCTCTCGGTTGCCGGCAATTGGGGGCTTTCGTATGCGCTCAGGCAGGGAACTGCGGTGGCCGGAGAAAAACTCGCAGGCACAGCCCTCGGCAAAGTTCTCGGTGGAATTTTGGGCGCTCCCGGCGGGATTTTGGGCGCAGTCGTGGGGTCTGTAGTGTTGGATAAGGCCCTGGGCTTTGTCGGCGGTTTATTTAAAGGAGTTTTCAGCTTTTTCAGCGGCGAATTTTTTGCTCGGCTCCTGACTGCCGAAGCCCGCGCTGATTGGAAAACTGATCTTCCGCTCCTTCTGGCCGGGGGCGCGGTTCTGGCGATTGTTCTTCTGTTTGTCTTTCCGTGGTTTCTCAATCCCCAGTTTATGTACGACCTGGCTACCAAAACTCCCTTGGCAATTAACTCTGCCGGAACGGCAGCTGGCTCCGGCGCGCCGGGCGTTGGAGCCTGCGCGGTGCCCGCCACTGGTTGGTGCTCGGTTAACCACCCCATAAGCAACCTTGGAAGGGCGTTTGGGCCGCGGGCGCAAAACGCCGCCATGGTATGCGGGAGAGAAAGCGGCTACATGGCTGCCGGAGCCGCCAGAGTGGTCAATGACAGCTGTCTTGCTCCTGAGCTTCGACAATACGTCAACCCCACGAGGCCAGCAACCGGGGACTACAGCGTCGGTCTTTTTCAAATTAACATGCTCACCCAGGGGGAGCTTGCATTCCAAAACCGGCCCGAGGGTGCCTCTCTCAAAGAAAAACTCCGGAGGGCTGGCCGGACCGGCAAAAACTGCTACGATGCCCTTTCCAAAACCGGACTCTCCTGTATGATACGCGACGATGTGCTCCTTGCCGCGTGCCGCGAGTGGTTCCAGGATCCGGTGAACAACGTGGCCTATGCGATCTATTTATACAACCGCCGCGGCTGGCAGCCGTGGTCCACGGCCCGCGCGTGCGGTTTGGTACAATAAACAATGATATGAGGAAAAAGTTTTTATTCGCTCTTCTTGCTGTCGCCGTTGTCGGTGTTGGGTTTTGGTTGGGCGTTCGGCGCGCTCCGGGGCCGGCTCCGGCTGTTTCTCCTCCCGCACCCACAGAACCCCCCATGCCAACTTCGACCGTACGACAGGTTGACATGAAAAAACAAACCTATGACATCACGTACGTTCCTTCGCTTGACGAGTATGCGATTGTCGTCTACGGCTCCCCGTTTGAACCGGCCAGAAAAGAAGCAGAGCGGGCATTTTTGCAAAAACTGGGGGTCGCCCCGGAGCAAGCGTGCCGGTTGAAGGTAACAGTTTCTACCCCTGTTTTTGTCAATCCGGAAGAATCAAAACAAACATACGGCCTCAGTTTTTGTTCTCCCTGAGTGTTCAGCTTTGAGTGTTTATGCTTGGACCCTGACCGGCATGATGATATGGAGATATGAGTCGTCCGCCGTCTGGCGGACCGGTTTAAATGCCCCGGGATTGAGCGACCCCGTCATTTCAAAAAGAAGCTCGTCTTCAGTGATGTTCGTTAAGAATTCCAGTAAGAATCGGCTGTTAAAGGCGATGTCCCCTCCTTCGCCGTCGACCTTTGTTTCTACCTCCACCTGGTTCTCTCCGACAGCAGGCGTGTTTGCGGAAACCGTGAGGGCCTGACCGTCTATGTGAAAGCGCACGATGTTGGCGTTGTCCCGGGCTACAATTGCCGCGGACTTCACCGCCCGCAGAATTGTCCCGCGGTCCAACAGAAGCCGGGTGGTGTGCACCGTGGGGATAATTTTTTCGACATTAGGGTAGTCGCCATCAAGGGGCCGCGTAAACACCTCGGTGTCACCAACGGTAAACACCAGTTGTCCTGCATCGGCCGCGGAAAAACCAATGGTCTCTTCTTCTTTTTCGCCCTCCCCCACCTTTACCACTTCTGCTAGTGCCCGGCCAGGAATAATGTGGGAGACGTCGGTTTTCAGGTCGGTCCTGAGGCGCTTGAGAGAAAGCCTATACCCGTCGGTTGCGGCAAACACCAGGTGGTCGCCGTCCCGCCGGACGCTCACGCCGGTGAGTATTGGCCGCCCGTCGTCCGTGGCTGCAGCAAACAACACGAGGCCCAGCGCTTTCAAAAGCTCGTCCTTGGGGAGAGCAACCTCTCCCTTTTTGTTTTTCTTGGGTACCGGAGGAAACTCAGTGGCCGGGGCGCTTGGCAACGTGGCCCTATAGCCGGCACATTGAATTTCCAGGGCGCCCTCGCGCGCAGCAAGCCGGACCGGTCCTTGGGGGAACGACAATATGAGTTCCGTAAATAGTCGGGAAGAAACGCAGATTGCCCCTTCTTTTTCAATTTTTGCTGCGACAAACCGGCGTTCGGTAACCTCCATGCTGGTTGTGGTGCACCACAACCCCTCGGCGGTTGCTTCCAAAAGCACATACTGCATGACGGGCAGCTGGGGCCGGGGGGTGACAATTCTTCCGGTTCCCACCAGGGCGGTGAGAAGTTTTTCTTGTAATACAGAGGCGTTCATACGTTCGTTATATTCTATTAGTAGTTGTAGTAAGAAGCGAGCGTGGAAAAGTGTATGTCTTTTGCCACTGGCTGTCAATGGAGGAAACAAACAATACAAAAAGGGTTTACCCCGAAAAGTTTTCTTAAATTTATTTGGGGATAATTATGTGGATAGAATTGTTCATTTTGTGGATAAGTGGACAAGTTTTTTGCTCAAGACGGATTTATGCCCAAAGCGCCTTTTTTATCCCCTCAACCGTCTCGCGCAGCCGCATGTTTGTGGACAACTCCCGCGTGACGGTTTCTACTCCGTGCATGACCGTGGTGTGGTCACGGCCGCCCAGGGCTCCGCCGATGTCGTCAAACGTCAGCCCCATCTCCACCCGGCACAGATACATAAACACTTGCCGCGGCCTGGCGATGGGCCGGTCGCGCTTGGACCCCTTAAGCGCGGTTGGTTTTGTGCCAAACGCCGCGGCCACTGCCTCAAGCGCCTCCTGGACCGAAGCGCGCCGGGTGGGTTTTTGGCCGGCCCCTTCCCCGTTTCCTGCCTGCCTTTTTAAACTCAAAAGCGACGCAACCATTTCCGTGGAAATGGGCGTTTTTTTGGTTGTTGCCTCAGACGACAGGCGCTTGAGAAACCCCTCAATGGCCCGCGTGTCTGTGATGTTTGCGGCAATAAGCTGGGCTGCGTCAGCCGGAACCGACAGCCCCACAGCATTGGACTTAATGTTAATAATGGCAGCGCGAAGTTCAAAGTCTGGCGGGGCGATGTCCACGGTTAATCCGCCCTCAAAGCGGCTGCGGAGCCGGTCTTCAAGCCTTGAGATTTCCGCAGGCGGCCGGTCGCTGGTTAAAATAATCTGGCCTCCCTCCCGATGTACGGCATTGAATGTATGGAAAAACTCCTCCTGTGCGGTGGTTTTGCCGGCGATAAACTGGACGTCATCGACCAAGAGGAGTTGGGCGCTTCGGTATTTCTGTTTAAACTGCCGGCTGGTTTTGGTTTGGATTGCTTCAACAATTTCGTTTAAAAACTCCTCTCCCATGCAATAGACGATCTTTGCGCCCTGCTGTCGGGAGAGAATGTCGTTGGCGACCGCATGCATGAGGTGGGTTTTGCCCACGCCCGTGCGGCCATAGAAAAACAACGGATTGTAGGCACTGCCGGGATTTTTGGCAACGGCGGTGGCTGCCGCGTACGCCATTTGGTTGGCGGTTGAGACCGCGAAATTTTCAAACGTCGCGTCCTGCCGGATATGAAGCGAGCGCGCCACGAGCGAACGATCAACAGCCACAGCGTTGTATTGCTGGGCAAACAGCGGCCCGGCCTCACCGGGAGTTACTTTTTTTTGGGGGGATATGACAAAGACAACACTGACGTTGCCCCCCGTGCGGTGGTCGAGGATGCTTTTAATCAGCGAATAATAGCGTCCTTCAATCATGCTTCGGATGAGCGGATTTGGGACGCTGACGGTGGCCACGTCATTGGTAAAGGAGGCGAGCAGCGTGTGGGAAAACTGGGTTTGAAAGGTGGCCTTTGACACCGAGAGCTCAACTTCGGCCAACACTGACTTCCAAAGCTTACCATGATCCATACACAGATTTAATTGTGGACAAGTTGTCCACATCCTAGTTTTGTTATCCACAAAAGTCAAGACGTCAATTTTGGCTCGGTTCGCGGTTGCCGCTTGCTACGCACCACAGAGAGGAGGTATACTGTTTTTCACAATGCCGAAGCGGGTCTACCAACCAAAAAAACTCAAGAGGCTGCGAAAACACGGATTTCGCAGCCGGATGAAAACCGCCGGAGGGCGGGGCGTTCTTGCCCGGAGGCGCGGCGTTAGGCGCAAGCGCCTCTCGGTGTAACATGCTTCCGAAGACCAACAGGCTCCCACGACCAGACGTAAAAGCAGTAATGCGCTACGGCAGACGCCGGACGCTTCCCCACGCAACACTGATGTACAGAAAAAACCCGGCCGGCGGCCCACCCCGGTTTGCGTGTGTTGTTTCCACAACAATAGACAAGCGGGCGACCGTACGAAACAGAATAAGGCGGCTGCTTCGGGAGTCCATACAGAAGTTGTTGCCGGAAATTCCCCGTGGTGTCGACGGAGTGATCATTGTCCGTAAGAAACTAATGTCCCTGCGGGAAACAGAAGTAGGGATTAGGGGACTGGTATTATGAAAAATTTTATTCTTGCCGCCATCCGTTTCTATCAACACTACCTTTCTTTTGACACGGGAATACTTAAATATTTATTTTTGACAGACAAGGCCTGTCGGTTCCGCCCGACCTGCAGTGAGTATTCCTATCAGGCGATCGAGCGCTATGGTATAATCCAGGGATCGTGGCTGGGGTTCAAGCGGATCCTCCGGTGTCACCCGTGGAGTCTATGACCAATCCTAATCTTTGGAATCAATTATTGATCTGGCCCATCGTCAACCTACTGGTGGTCTTTTATAGGTTTTTTGAATGGCTGCACATTCCCGGTCCGTTGGGGTGGGCTATCATTTTGTTGACTGTTGCCATCCGCCTCTTATTGTATCCGCTCATGCAGTCGCAGCTGGCAAGCGCCAAAAAGATGGCAAACCTTAAGCCCCACCTGGATGCGCTTTCACAAAAACACAAAGACGACAAGACCAAGCTCCAGCAAGCACAACTTGATTTGTATAAGCAACACGGCGTCAATCCCGCGGCCGGGTGTCTCCCCCTCCTTATTCAGATGCCGGTGTTGATTGCGCTCTATAACGTGTTTTACCAGGTGCTTGGCAACGGGAACTTGGTTAAGGTTGTTGAAGAAATTAACGCCATTTTATACCTTCCCGCGTTAAAGCTGACGTCGCTGAGTCTGGATTTTTTCGGCGCGAATTTAGCCGTCAAGCCCAGCGACTGGCAAAAGAGCGGCTGGTGGCTGTTATCCATACCCATTATTACGGGGTTGTTGCAGTGGTGGCAGACAAAATTAATGATGCCGGCAACAAGCTCAAGCACCAAAATTCAAATGCCAAATCAAATGCAAAGTCCGAATGATCAAAAAAACAAACAGGGAGAGAAAAAAGAGGATATGGCGGCAGATATGCAAAAGCAGATGGCCCTCATGATGCCGATCATGTTTGGAATTTTTGCATTCCAGTTTCCCCTGGGGTTGTCGCTGTACTGGAACGTGTTCGGACTTTTTGGCATCATGCAGCAACTCGCGGTAAACAAGGCAAAATAAGCAAATAATATGGAGGCTACTGATCAAGTCAAACAGATTACGGAAGATTTATTAAGTAGATTAGAAGTGTCGGGAGTCGTCTCGGTAGAAGTTGACGAAAGCGGCGCGTACCGCGTGCATATCGAAACGGAGGAAACCGGACTTCTCATCGGCTACCACGGCAGGACGCTGGAAAGTTTTCAGATCATCTTGGGGATCATCGTTTCCAAGGAGCTTGGGAGTTGGGAAAAGGTATATGTGAACGTCGGCGACTACCGCGAGAAGCGCGAAGAAACGCTTATGCTCATGGCGCAGCATGCAGCTGAGCGGGCGTTGGCTATGGGGCGGCCGGTGGAACTTGCTGACCTGTCCCCTTCTGAGCGCCGCGTCATACACCTCACGCTTTCCGGCGACGAACGGGTGGAGACGGAATCGGTGGGCGTTGGATCACAACGGACTCTCCTTGTTAAACCAAAATCTTCTTAAATCTCCCTTTCCGTATACAAGTTATTTCTCCTGGAGTATTATGGGGTCGGTAGTGCGTATTATGGGAAAAACCCTTCGAAATGTTCATAAAGCCTTGTTCTTCGGATTGATTGTGCTTCTTCCCACGCAACTGGGCTACCATTTCTGGCCCGAGTGGGCAGGAGTGCTGGGGCGGCGGGTGGACTATCTGGCACCGACGATCTATCTTACGGACATTCTCATTGGGTTGATATTGTTGAGTTGGATTATCGGCTTGGTTACCCGAATGCTGAATTATGAATCAGGAATCATGAATAAGATAAGAATAAAGACATTGTGTTCATTCAGCATTCATAATTCAGCATTCATAATTCTCCCCCTGCTCTTCGTTGGGTTCAATGTTTTTTTCGCCGGCAACCGCCCAGTTGCCATATATAAATGGCTGAAGGTGCTGGAATTTATCGCGCTCGGTTGGTATATCGTAAAGACGAAACCCTCTGTATCTCTTATCTCTTATCTCTTATCTCTTACAGTCTTGTATTCTTCTCTTATTGCGATCGGTCAATTTGCACTCCAACATTCCATCGGCGGGCCACTCTGGTGGTTGGGCGAGCGGACGTTTTCGTTGGATACTCCCGGGATAGCAAAATTTCAGAGCTGTCAGCTGTCAGCTGTCAGCTGTCAGCTTCTTCTCCGCCCCTACGCTACCTTCCCCCACCCGAACGTCCTTGGCGGTTTTTTGGCAGCAACGATACCATTGCTTATGGCGTCAATGCGTCAGCGCGTCAATGCGTCAGCGCAATGGCTGTTTCGACTCTCATTAATATTGGGCACCATTGCACTGGTGTTGACGTTTAGCAGGAGCGCGATCGTTGTGGGAGCAGTCGCAATCTCGATGACGTTGTTATTCTGTCATTCCCGCGAAAGCGGGAATCCAGTCTTTGTTTTAAGCTGGATCCTCGGGCCAAGCCCGAGGATGACACAAAGGGTAGGGCGATTGCTCGTTTTTATTTTTTGTCTTCTCGCCTTGGTTTTTGGTTCTTGGTTTTTGGTTCAGAGCTTCCAGCCCAGCGATGAATCAGTTGTTGTACGGCAACAGTTAAATGCCGCGGCAATCAAACTTTGGCAGCAATCCCCTGTTTTGGGCGTCGGGCTTGGCAACTTCCTTGTGGAACTCCCCAAAGCACTTCCCTCCCGAACCGTTTACTTTCTGCAACCGGTACACAACATTTACCTGCTTGTCTTGGCAGAGACGGGCGTTGTGGGACTGGCAGTTTTTTTGTGGGTTATTTGGAAAGCGTTTATGAGATTCGAAATTAGAAAAATTCGAAAACCATTTAGCATTTATCATTTAGCATTCGGCATTTTCCTGCTTCTCGGCCTCGTTGACCACTACCCGCTCACCCTGCAACAGGGGCAGCTGTTGTTGACAATTTTTCTTTCGCTTTCTTTATCACGTGACACGTGATACGTGACACGCTACAATGTCGACATGTCAGTGAAGAAAATCGTTGCCATTAACACTGTCAGTCAGCTCATCGGTAAACTCATCGGCGCCGGGACATCATTTGTCGTTGCCTTCCTTCTTGCGCGCCGGCTCGGGGCCGAGGGATACGGCGACTTTACAAAAATTACCACCTTTGTCGCACCGTTTTTTCTGCTTGCCGATTTTGGGCTTAACGCCATTTTTTTGCAAAAAAAAGACGACAAGGGGTGGTGGGCACATCTATTGGGACTTCGTGTTGCAGGAAGCACAATTCTGATTTTTCTTGCCCTTGCAATTCTTGCATTTCTTCCACACGGTACCAATCAGGGGTATACCGCGCTGGTGCGGCTTGGCATTGTTTTGTTTGTTCCGGCGATTCTGTTTCAGGCATTAATCACAACAAGCAATGCGTTATTTCAAAAACACCTGCGCTATAGCATGGCAACTATTGCCATAGCCGCGGGATCTTTTGTAACCATCCTCCTTGTACTTCCTTTATCCATAGGAGTATTGGCTGCAACGCTTGCCGTCTTGGTCGGAACGTCAGTAACAGCCGCTATTTCGCTTGTCTTGGTAAAGCGGCATACTCTCCTTTCTGTTGCCTTATCGCGGCAGTCGGTGACAGGACTTCTTGTTCCATCCATTCCCCTTGGGATTACTCTCCTTTTTAACCTCGTGTATTTTCGCGCAGATAATTACATCATTACGCTCAGTCGGCCAACAGTAGAAGTTGGCGTCTATGGGTTGGCATACAAAGTGTTTGAAGTAGCACTCGTTGTACCGACGTTTTTTATGAATGCGGTGTACCCGCTTTTGCTTTCAGCAAAAGCGAACAATTCAACAATTCAACAATTCAACACTCAACATTTTTTGCGAATTATTAAGAAATCATTTACGTTTTTAGTTCTGAGTTCATTGCTTCTCGTTGTCGCCCTTTGGGCAACTGCCCCTCTTCTTTCGCTTATTAAACAAGAGTTCGATGCGAGTATCAGCGCGCTTCGCGTGCTGTCACTGGGTCTTCCGTTTTTCTTTTTGACGAGTCTCACCATGTGGACGCTGATTGCGCTTAAAAAACAATGGACGCTTGCAGGGATCTATGGCGCTTCCATGGTTTTTAATATTTTTGCAAACATTTGGCTCATACCCGTGTATGGGTACATGGCCGCAGCATGGGTGACGGTGGTGTCGGAAGCAGTCGTGTTGGTGGTATCGAGCCTTTATCTTCGTAGGTCGCTTACCTACGTTAAAATGATTGAATAATTAGACCATTCATTTGTAGATTATGAAAGTTATAGTCCATACCGATGGTGGAGCCAGAGGCAATCCGGGGCCGGCGGCGGTCGGGATCGTGATTGAGAGAACTCAGAACCCAGAACTCAATGACCAGCCGAAAATGGAAAAAATTACAGAGTTTGGGAAACGGATAGGGGAGGCGACGAATAATGTCGCTGAGTACACAGCGGTCGTTGAGGCACTTGAATACATCAGAACTCAGAACCCAGAACTCAATGACCAACAAAGAAAAAAAACAGAGATTCAATTTTTTCTTGATTCCAATTTGGTCGTGAACCAACTTAACGGATTGTTTAAGATAAAAAACGCACAACTCAGAGCGTTGCTCATGCGCGTGAGGCAATTGGAGCAAGAGGTTGGGGGAGTGGTGCGGTATGCGAACATTCCCCGCGAACAAAACCAGCGGGCGGATTTTTTGGTGAACAAAGCGCTCGATCAATAGTGCCTCATGTCTTCTTGCCTGTCTCACATACGCACACGAGAGGGTCGATTTGTTGTTTTCGGGGCCCATTTTTGCCATAATACGCCTCACACCGTATGTCTCCTGCCGCCCCATCCCTCATTAATGATGTAAATACAGAGATCGTTCGTGCGTACATCGACACGCAGGACCATGAATTTGCCGCCCCGGTTCGGGAATTTCTAGAGGAGTTCGGGTGCCAGGTCTCGGTGAATAAAAGAGGCGCATCGGCAGCAGTCTATCACGTCGTGTGCGGAGGGTTGGACTTCGTGAAAGAGATATTGGAGACGGAGCCTCCCGCGCATCAAAAGCGCCTTGCCATCATCTGGAACGGAATTGATCAGGAGCTGAAAGGATACGGTGCGGGGGAAACAAAAATAGTATTGACTGACCCCAAGCCGCTCACCCGAGATGTCATCACGGACATCTTTTCTTTTTTCTTCACCTCCCCCGCACAGGTGTTGGATCTGCGAACGCTCGTCCCCGGCACTCCGGCGCTGCCTCCACGGCTGCCGGTTCTTATTGAGGAGCCGCGCCCAGATCTCGCGCCAGCCGTAGCCGACGAAGACAAGAAGCGCATCCAATCCATGGTCACCGCGCTGTTTCCCGGACCCGATAGCAAAAAAAAGGAAAAACGCAAAAAGCGGCAGCGGCCCGGCTGGGTTGCCATTGCAGCGTTTGTGGTTGGGGCAATCGCCGTTCCGTTTGTGTGGTATGCCGCTGCAGTCGCTGGAGCCGGACTCTCCTTTGCAACGGCTGCAACATTTCTTGAGCAGGGGAAGTCCAGACAGGCCGGCTGGGCTATCGGCCTGGGACGGACGCTGACTCATCAGTCCCGCGCAGCTCTTACCGTTGCCGGATCGCCGTTTCGACTCGTAGGAGCAGGTGCCCGGCTGCGGGCATGGGAGCGGTTGGTGTCATTGTTTTCTGATGTGGGCGCAGGCCTTGAGGAGCTTATTGCGGTGACTGCTGACGCCAATGCGCTGGGACAATCGCTGCTCGGGAGTCAGGAAGCAGGCAAGCCGCAAAAGGCGCCGGTTGTGCGGCTGTCTGCCGTGAGACGCGCGGTGTCATCGGTTGCCAACCGCCTGGGGCTTGCCCAGGCGCAGCTGGATCAGCTCATTGGGGAACCATCATTTCCGTTTTCCTGGGCGGGGCTTGAGTCCCTTGGCCAGCGGGCCGCGGCGAGCCTTTCGCGGGTACGGCAGCAGGTTGCGCTCGTGGACAACCTCCTGACCGTCTATCCGTCGTTGGCAGGGTTTGACCGTAAAAAAACGTACCTTCTGCTTTTTCAAAACAGCGCGGAATTGCGGCCAACCGGAGGATTCATCGGGAGCATTGCCGTCATCTCGGTAGAGAACGGGATCGTTGCGGATCTTGCGGTCACGGACGTGTATAGCGTGGACGGGCAACTCAAGGGTCACGTGGACCCGCCCGTACCGGTACGGGAGTTGTTGGCTCAGGAGCACTGGTATTTGCGCGATTCTAACTGGGATCCGGATTTTCGGGTAAGCGGCAGGCAAGCCGCGTGGTTTTATGAAAAGGAAACCGGCGTGGCAGTGGACGGCGTGATTGCCATCACGACGGGGTTGGTGAGCGATCTCTTGCGGGCAACGGGGCCCCTGGATTTGCCGGATTACCCCGATCGGATTACAGCGGATAATTTTTTAGGCAAAGCTATTTTTTACACGCAGAGCGATTTTTTTCCGGGTTCCACGCAGAAAAAGGATTTTTTGGGATCGGTAACCAGGACGATGCTTGCCGCCGTCACGTCGGGCAAGCGGGTAGAGAGCCCGTTGGTTGTCGCCGCAATTGCCCGCGGCCTGACAAGCCGCGACATCCAACTGTTTATGGCCGACAGTGAGCTTGAGGCAATCTTAGAGCACTTCGGTTGGTCCGGCCGCGTGTTTGCGGTAGACGGATGCGCAGGGCAAACGCCGCCGTACTGTCTGTTTGATCCATTGGCAGTGTCGGAGGCCAACGTGTCGGTGAACAAAGCCAATGCATTTATCAAGCGTCAACGGGTGCGGCAGGTCGTGTTGGAAGAAGACGGTACGGTTGCCGAAACGCTGACCCTCGCCTACACAAATCCCTCGTTTGGGCCCCCGCAGGACGCCGGCGGCAGCTACCGTGCGTACCTGCAGGTTATCCTTCCGCAGGACGCCACAGATATATCGGTGAGTGTTGGTGGATTGCCCGTCCGGCAGAGACAGGACGCGCGACAAGCGGCTGCGGTGCCGTATTGGGAGTCTGCCGGCGCCGGCAGAATCGGAGCGGCGGTGGATGTGCCGGCCGGCGGGGAGCGGTCGGTTTCGTTTTCCTGGCGCCGGGGAACAGCGTTGGTTTTTGGCAAAGACGGTGCCGTATATGAACTCTATGATCAGAAGCAGGCCGGTGCCGCGGACGAAACATGGCGGACAATCATCCGGTACCCGATTTTTTGGCAGGTAACACAAGAAGGTCAAGAAGGACAAGAAGGACAAGAAGGAAAAGAGGTGTTCCTTGCAAAAGAAGCACAGCTTGAGTACAATACGCGAGTCCCAGGCGACGCCAACGTGCGGGTTGTCTTTAAAAAATAAACGCGATACTCCATGAAGAAATATACATTACAGGCAGAAAAGCGAACAGCTGTCGGCCGCAAGGTGGGTAAGCTCCGCAAGGCCGGGGCTATACCCGCGACGGTCTATGGCAAAAAAATAAAGAGCGTATCGCTTGTTGTGGCGGCGGATACGTTTGCCAAATTGTACCAAGAAGCCGGTGAGACCGGGCTGGTGGAGCTGACGGTCGGCAGCGTGGTTGTGCCCGTGCTTATCCATTCGGTTCAGCTCCATCCGGTGACGCGTGCGCTCCTGCATGTGGAATTTTTCCAGGTGGATCTCAAAGAAAAAGTGAAGACCCGCGTGCCGGTTGTTTTGAGCGGTGAGGCTGCCGTGATACGGGAGAAGACGGGCGTACTCTTAAGCGTGTTGGATGAAGTGGAAGTGGAAGCGCTGCCGACCGATCTGCCGGACCGCCTTACGCTTGATGTCGCCGGCCTGACCGCGGTCAATCAGGAATTGAAAGTGGGAGACATCCCCGTACCCGCAGGCGTGACGGTTCTCTCCGACGCCGGCTTGACGGTGGTCAAGATCAGTGCGCTGGTGTCCAAAGAAGCAGAAGCCCAGGCCGCCGAAGAAGCAGCGGCAGCCGCTGCCGCAGCGCCGACGGAAGCCCCGGCGCAAGAAGGTGCCGCCCCGGCCCCGGCGGGAGAAAAGAAAGAGGAAAAGAAGGAGGAAGCGTCAGCCAAAGAAGCCCCGGCGGAAGAAAAGAAAACGTAGTCCTCATTGATTTGGGCGGGTTATTCCAAGCATTTGTAGAACGAGCGGTGACGTGGGATCCAGAGCGAGTGCCCGGGCGGCTGCTGCGCGGGCCTCGGACATGTTTCCCTGCTGATACGCAACCAGGGCCAATTGAAGAAATGCGTCGCGGTAATCCGGTTTTTCGTTTGTCAGTTGTTGCCAAAAAGAGAGCGCTTCGGCCAGTTGTCTGGGTTCGTCCTCCCAAGCATCGAGAAGCTCAATGGACGTATTTGCGCCCAGGACATTTGGGTTTTGGTCGGCTGCAACAAGGAGTTCTTGACGAGCCGCCGGCAGGTATCCTTCCTGTCGCAAGAGAGTAGCCAGAGCGACATGGGCAGCCGGATCCCATGGGGAGCGAAGAACGGCAGAGAGCTTGCTGGTACGCTCTGAAACTTGATTTATCCGTGTGACACTATTGAGAAAAATGATGGCAATAAGGCCCAACCAGAGCAGCGTTGCGGAGAAAAATCGGGAAATATGCGGGAA
>CAYIWI010000007.1:0-2336 GCA_964367065.1 uncultured Gammaproteobacteria bacterium | reverse complement strand
GGCATTGCGGTGGACACGCATGTCCTTCGTCTAAGCCAACGGTTGCGACTGGTTGACCTTGAGAAGATCGGAGGGAAGAAAGAAGTCACGGTCCAACGCTCCATGACAGGGTCTCGCCCTGTCAATGTGTTGGATTACAAAAAGGACGCCGATCCTGTAAAAATCGAACAGCAGCTCATGAGCGTGGTTCCCAAGAAAGATTGGTTCATAACGACGTATGTATTAATTGACCACGGCCGGGCTGTCTGTAAGGCGCAAAAGCCGGATTGCGGGCATTGCGTCGTTGCCCGCCTGTGTCCGGCATCGCGAACATGAAACAAACCATCGGCATAAAACTTGTTCTTTTCAGTGTGATTGATGGGACGCTCCGGATATACCTGGAAAGCGGAAAAGTTCCATCTCTTGCGTGGACTGGCGAGAAAAGCCTGGACCAGACCGTTGACGAGCTTGTCCGTCGGGTTCCGGGACTCGCGACCGACCAGGGGTATCGGGAACAGCTCTACACGTTTTCGTCTGCCGAGGCGGGGGAGTATGATGTGGCGATTGCGTACTACGTGCTTCTGGCCGAGCATAAAATCCCCGTGTCATTTCGCAGCCGATGGGTTGCTTATGAGGCCATGACCGATTCGCCGGATTTGGTCGTCGTCACCTACGCGGTGCAGCGGCTGCGGTGGAAAATCGAGTACACCAATGTGGTGTATAGCTTATTGCCCGCTGCATTTACCCTGGGGCAGCTCCAGCGCATCTATGAGGCGATTTTGGGTAAGCCCCTGGATAAGCGCAATTTCCGCAAAAAGATATTGTCGCTTGGGATCGTCAAAGACACGGGCAAAAAAAAGCGCCTCGGCCGCGCGCGGCCTGCGGAAGCGTACACGTTTACGAGACGACAATTAACCTACGTCGAGGTTCTGTAAAACCTCTCGCTTTAAGACATTTTAGCCTCAAGAGATGTATGTTATGTATGACGGTCGTCTGATGTAACATACATGTCATCGGGAGAAACCTTAACCCTCTTGATTCTCCATTTTATTTCGTGTATAGTTGACACTATTAGTTTAGTGTAAAAAATACACCATGTATACAGAGATACCTCCCCCCACTCGTAGCGAAATACTTCGCGTGCACAACGCGGTTTCTCGCTATGCGGATGATGTAACACGCACCGGTAAACCGAAGTTTACCAGTTTGGTTGAATGCAGGCCGCCGGCGCAATGGTTGCTTTCGCATGATGAAACAAATCATCACGGCTCAGGCCATGTTGCGCAACTCCTGGTTCTCGGAGGGAGTGCGTATTCTTTTTGTACCGCGTTGGGTTTTCACATTGACATGGAGGTTCAGGGATGGACAAGTATACTTCACGATATTGCACAGAATGGTACATCGGATTCAGTACCCGGTCACGAACAGTATGCTGCTGGGTGGGCTAGATTAAATTTAGAAGGAGTTGTCTCTCCCGGTACATTACAAAAAATAATTGACGCTATCCTGCTTCATACGGTAACAACCTCAAGTATACCTTCCCAAAATCATGATGCGCTCTTTTTTAAAACAATTGATAAACTCGCCCGTGTCCGATTAGGAGAAAATATATCCGGAATGAATTTGCCGATATACCAGATGGAGGGTCATTTCGGAGAATATCCGGACGGATATTTTTATGCACTTGCCCAAAACCTCCATGATCTCAGCACAACCATGCATTCCGAGGATGCCCATAAAGATGTTTTACTTGCCGGCCGTGATTTGTTATTGGTATGGCAGCTATAGATATGAATAAAAAAGATTTTCTTTATGCGTACATGAACAAACGCAACTTGGCGGTATTGGCAACCATCGGGCCGCACAATACTCCGGAGGCAGCGGTCATGGAATTCGGCCAGACTCACAAGCTGGAGCTTATTTTTGATACCCTCAACACGAGCCGGAAATACGCAAACCTCAAAAAAAATCCTAAAATTGCCTTTGTCATCGGATGGGAAGACGGGAATACGGTACAGTACGAAGGGATAGCAATGGAGCTTCAAGGGACGGAGCTTGCAGCGTATAAAAAAATCATGTTTGCTAAAAATCCGGCATTTGCGAAGTGGGAAAACCTTCCGGACATGACCTATTTTAAAGTGATACCCAAATGGATCCGGTACTCTACCATGGATCAATCCTCGTGGGAAATCACCTTCCCATAATACCCTCTGTCCAATTCAAGCATTGCAGATGAACACTGTGGTGTGGTATTCTTGGGCAACCTTGCCTCGTCGGTAGGCGGGCTGTCCGGAGAAAAGGAGCATCATGCCAAAGAAAAAAACAGGGAGACGTGCGTCCAAGTCCAGAAAACTGGT
>CAYIWI010000006.1:0-23339 GCA_964367065.1 uncultured Gammaproteobacteria bacterium | reverse complement strand
AAGTCAGTCGGCAGATCTCCTTATGGGATCAGCGCGGCTCTCAAGTCATTCAAGGATCCTTACTCGTTATCCCGATTGAAGAATCCCTCCTTTATGTCCGACCACTCTATCTCAAAGCGGATACAGGCAAAATTCCGGAGCTCAAGCGGGTGATTGTCGCGTACGAAAACAAAATAGTCATGGAAGAAACATTGGAGGCAGGTCTCGCCAAACTCTTTGGTACCAGTATCGGTCAACAAGCCAAACCAGTAGGCGAAATAGTTCCATCGGTAGGACCAACTGACGCGAGTAAGGAGAATCTCGCCAAACAGGCAACCGAGACATATGACGCCGCCATCCGCGCCCAAAAAGAGGGAGATTGGGCAAGATACGGAGAAGAAATTAAAAAGCTAGGGGAGATCCTGAACAATCTGCGTCCATGAATCTAAGGAAGTTGCTGATTATTATCATCGTAACACTGGTGCTACTTAGCTTTTTGCCTTCTCTGTTTGTGGCATACTAGGAGGAAGTATGATCCCATTTATCCTGATCAGAAAGATACTGGTATCTCTTGCGCCGCTTGCGATTTTTTATTTTTTAAGAAAAGTTGTTAAGAAGCAACAACTCCCTAAAAGGAAATCTCACTCATCCGGTTTTGATAAAAGTCGGATTGTGGAGGGAGAAATTGTGGAGGAGAAAAAATGAAAACCGGTTTATCCCTCTTGAACTGAACGAGTAATGTTATATTTCAAAAATTTCGAAGCGCTTGCGTAAGTAGTCGCTCCCAATATTGATAGCTGTAATTCCATTGATAATTGCTCTTTTCTTCTGATGAGTATGTCCGCAGAAAACATATTTAACCTTGGGAAAGGATTGGATGATAGTACCGGTTTGAACACTTCCAGAAAAAGCGGTCAAAAATTTATCTGTCGAGGCGTGGTTTGTCCTTAATAGTTGCCTAAAAGGCACATGGTGAACAGCACAAACAATCGTATGCACCTGTTTACTTACCAGACCAAGATGCCGCTTGAGTTTACGATTTAGCTTTTGGGTAAAAGCATTATCATTCATTCCTAAATGGATATAGAGAATATCATTCCAAGACACCACACCTGGCCACTGCTTATTTGAATAATACTGCGGAGGTATTGGTTTACTTTTATCTTTGAATGAATAATCATACCAGCCGATACTCCCCACAAAACCAACCTTTCCTTTTATAAAAGGTTTTTGGTCAAGATAATGAAACCCATATTGTTTGGTTATCCGTGGTAATATTTTGTCATAAATTTTCAACGAATCTGTTCCCCGTGTCCACAAGTCATGGTTTCCCGCCACAAAAAGTTTGTCACCGGTAAAGCCGTTGAACAGACGCAGACACTCTATGAGAAGCTCTTGGTTAAACGCAAACGTGTCACCCACCAAAAGAAGCACATCCGCCTTTGTCTTGATGATTTTTTTGGCGAGTTTCTGAACAAGGTGTTGGTTATTTCCGACACTATAGTGAATATCTGCGGTAACTACAAGTTTCATACGGAAGGCGTAAAGAAATATCGGCCATACCTTCAGTATACATCATACTTCGACAAGCCTTCGAGGCCGTGAGCCCTCAGGCCGAATCGGCTCAGTGCAAGAGAGAATGGCCAATGCAGTTTATCCTGAGCGTAGTCGAAGGACCCATCTTGGCTATCCTCACACCCAAAGGACGGGTGAGATGTTACGGAATCAGGATTTCTAGAGAGTGGTTTTTTTGTTTTGCGCGCACGGGTAGGGTGGGGCAAGCAAAACTATAAATACTTTCTCCTTTCCTTTTAGCGAAAATTTCTCCGGTGGTAAGCAGGCCCCGCGCCTGTCCTGAGCAAAGCGAAGGAAAGCGGGACGAGCAACAACGGAAGCAATGACGGCAATTCCCTGCCTGCCGGCAGGCAGGCTTTTCCCCTGGACTTTACCCCGTACTCGTTACGGGGCCTTTCCCTTGCCGCCACGGGAGGATTTGATATATCATTCAGATATGATTTGTGAGAAAATAAGTTCGAGCTTTTTGATAAAAGGAGCGGGATACGAGAATCGAACTCGCTTCTCCACCTTGGGAAGGTGGCATACTACCGGTGTACTAATCCCGCACTTCACCCCGCGAAGCGGGGATCAGTGTAAACTTTTTTAAAATATCACTCCGGTAACGTCAGGACGTTTCCTGCATGGATGAGATCAGGATTGACGAGCTTATTTGCCCGTGCGATCTCCATCCACTTATAGCCGTTACCGTACATCGCATTCGCGATATTCCAAAGATTATCTCCGCTGATGACCGTGTACTCTTTTTGTTTCGGTTTGCCTTCGGTTGAAGCGGCAGAGATGGCACCGCTGGGTACCGGAATCGGCGTCACATCGGGAATCGTTAGCGTTTGTCCTTCCTCAATGAAGTTTGCATCAGGTAAGGAGTTGGCTTTATCGATATCCACCCAGTTATACCCGCTTTTGTAATACTCTTCCGCGATCGACCAGAGCGTTTCTCCGGGTTTTACGGAATGCTCGGCAGGCAGCTTGGGCATTTCTTTTGATTTTTCCTCTTTGGTCGTTGTAGCTGATCCCGGTGTTCCTTTGCCGCGGACATAGTTGATCAAGGTTACTCCGATGACCAATACCACTGCCAGACCCAGGATTAACGAAACATAGGAATCTGTTGAGTCAAAACGCGCTTTAATAGTTTTCCACATAGTTGATGATTCCTCCGTTCCAGGCAGAAATGGATGATGAGCAATTTTATTGTCCTCCGCATCTTACCTTTCGCCTTACCTACTATTCGTAGCGCGGCTCAAGGAGCGATTGCTGGAGGACACAAGAATCTCTAATCCGATATTATCGGAAAGAGATTCTAGTGCGGACCCGAGCGGATTTGAACCGCCGATCTTTTCCTTGACAGGGAAACGTGTTAACCAGGCTACACCACGGGTCCAGTAAGCTCATAGCATAATAGCATAGCAGTTTTGCTTCTACAAGGGATTTTGCTATGATCATATCAATTATGACAAATCTGGAGATTGCAACACTTCTTCGAAAAATCGCCGCGGCGTACCAGATATTAGAGGAAAACCGGTTTAAAATCATTGCCTACGACCGCGCGGCCGATAGCATTGAGCACCTTACGAGTGAAACCAAAGATCTGTGGGATAACGGGAAACTGGATGAAATTCCGGGGGTGGGGTCAGGGATAGCACACTACCTGGATGAACTGTTCCGAACAGGGAAGGTGAAGCATTTTGACGATGTCATGAAACGCGTGCCCAAAGGCGTATTTCCCCTTCTTTCCGTGCCGGGATTGGGACCCAAAAAAGCGCATAAATTGGTGACGGAATTACGGTTGAAAGGCGCCAAAGACGTCGTGGGAGCGCTTGATGCGGCGGCCAAGGCCGGTAAAATCGCGCCGATTGAGGGGTTTGGGGAGAAGTCCCAAGAAGACATAATTTCTGCAATTGCCACGTACAAACGGGGTCAGATTAAGGAAAACAGGATGGAATTGCCCGTTGCCGATGCCATAGCCCAGGAGATCATGGCGCACCTCAAAAAACATTCAGCCGTGGTGCGCGTTGATGCGCTGGGGAGCCTGCGGCGCAAGGTTTCGACGGTGGGAGACATTGATATTGCCGCGGCAACGAAGAAGCCGGAAGAGGTCACTCTACACTTTCTTGACTACCCCCACCAGAAGCTTGTCGAACAGGGGCCGGGCGGAGCCACGATATTGTTGAAAAACGGCAGGCAGGTGGATTTGCGGGTGCAGAGGCCCGATGCGTATGGGGCCATGTTACAGTACTTTACCGGCAGCAAGCACCACAACATCAAGCTGCGTTCATATGGATTGACCAAGAGGAAGAGTTTGAGCGAGCACGGAATTAAAGAGGTTAAAACTGGAAGTATGCGATACTTCCATACAGAAGAAGCATTTTATAAGGAATTGGGTCTGCCGTGGATTGCGCCGGAGATGCGGGAGGATAAAGGAGAGATAGAAGCGGCTCAAGCCGGAAAATTACCGAAGTTGGTAGAAACTCAGGATATCAAGGGAGACCTCCATATTCATACCAACTATGACCTTGAGTCTTCCCATGACCTGGGAGTTGATAGCTTAGCAGATCATCTTACCAAGGCAGCAGAGCTTGACTATGAGTATATCGGGCTAAGCGACCACAACCCCAGTATTACCAACCATACGGAAAATCAGATTATTGACATTATGAAGCGCCGGAAAGCTAAATATGAACAACTTTATTCCTCGTGGGTAAAAAAAGTGTCCAGAAAGTGCCAAATGTTCGTTATGTGCGAGGTAGATATCCTTCCTGACGGGAAATTGGCGTTGCCGGAAAAGGCGTTTGAGTTTGTGGATGCGGTGATTGTGTCAATCCATTCCAGCTTTACTCAGGATAAAAAGCACATGACTGACCGGATTGTGCGGGCAGTGGGGGCACATCCTAAGGTGCGCATCCTGGGTCACCCGACCGGACGATTGCTTCTCAAGCGCGAGGGAGTAAATGCGGACTGGGCAGCGGTATTTGCGGCATGCAAGAAGCATGACGTGGCGCTTGAAATTAATGCCTACCCTTCACGTCTCGATTTGCCCGATGATTTAGTGTTTGATGCCCTGCGGGAGGGGTTACGGTTTTGCATTGATACGGATGCACATGCAGTTGGACAGATGGAGATGATGAAGTACGGGGTATCGGTGTCCCGCCGAGGCTGGGCAACGAAAGGTGACATTGTGAATGCGTTGGGGTATAATGAATTTAAAGATTGGTTATTGAAAATATGAATCCAATATTTATCGCTGGGGGTATCGTTTTGTTGCTAGTTCTGTATTTTTGGTCCTTGTACAACGGCCTCGTGCGTGAATCCACGGAAATAGATGAGGCAGGGGCGCAGATTGATGTGCAGCTCAAGCGCCGGGCGGATTTAATTCCGAATTTAGTTGAGACGGTCAAAGGATATGCCAAGCATGAGAAGAGCGTACTCGCTGAAGTGACGAAAGCCCGAAGTGCTCTTATGGGTGCCAAGACGCTTCCGGCCAAAGCCAAAGCGGATGATATGCTCACCGGCGCTCTGAAAAGCTTATTTGCCGTGGCAGAGGCATACCCGCAGCTTCGCGCAAATGAGAACTTCGTCCAGCTCCAGAAGGAACTTTCCGATACGGAGGATAAAATTGCCTACGCCAGGCAGTATTACAACACGCAGCTTATGGAATTGAATTTGAAAGTAAAGACGTTCCCAAACAACTTGTTTGCAGACAAACTCGGATTCCGCGAGCGCCAATTCTTCAAGGCCACCGCAGAAGAGCAAAAGAAGGTGAACGTGACGTTTTCGTAAATGACTACGTCCATTACTTCTCAGATCCGCAGCAATGTCACAAAGACCTACCTGTTCATGGCGGGCTTTGTGGCGTTTGTGGTATTTGCGGCATACGTCATGGGGAATGGTCTGGGCTACGGAAACTCCTGGCTCTTTATTGCGGTTGTCCTTTCGGTCGTTTCAAGTCTCGCGAGTTATTACTGGGGAGATAAAATGGTATTGGCTATGTCCGGCGCACGGCCGGCAGACCGCAAGCGTGATTTTGACTTTTTCACTGTTGCGGAAAACCTGGCTATCGCCGCCGGCATCCCCAAACCGAAACTGTATGTGATTGATGATACCGCGATGAATGCGTTTGCCACCGGCCGGGACCCGCAGCACGCGGTGGTGTGCGCGACAACCGGACTTCTTACGCGTCTTGAGCGAAGGGAACTGGAGGGGGTCATTGCCCACGAGCTTTCGCACATCAAAAACTTTGATACGCGACTCATGGCAGTGGTGGCGGTGCTTGCCGGAAGCATTGCCTTTTTGGCGGATATGTTTATGCGGAGTCTTTGGTGGGGCGGTGGGAGGCGAAGCCGTGATGATGATCGCGGTGTAGGGCAAATTCTTCTTTTGGTCGGCATCGTCCTTGCCATCGTTTCCCCGATTATCGCGACCCTTATCCAGCTTGCGGTTTCGCGCAGACGCGAATACCTGGCCGATGCATCGTCTGCCTATCTTACCCGTTATCCGGAGGGGCTTGCCAGAGCGCTTGAAAAACTTGGGGCTGACCGCGAAGTACTGGAAGCCGCTACCAACGCCACCGCGCATCTTTATGTCACCAATCCGTTTAAGGGCAAACAATTCGGTGCGTGGTTTGCCGGGCTTTTCAACACCCACCCGCCGATTGCCCAGCGTATAAAAATTCTCCGGGGAATGTAAGGGAGAATGTATAAGGAAATGGAGTATAATTAGTGGATGACTCTTCGGGTGGGGCTTGCCATAATTGCCGCAAAAGCAGCTTCCTTAATCATTAAGCTTTTTCGTTTCGGTGCGGGTGCGACATGGCCGGGAGAAATAGCGTTGATCCTTTCCCCTGATATTCTTAAGGCCTTAGCTCCTCAATTATCCAAAGGTATCATCCTTGTGGCTGGCACGAACGGCAAAACTACTACGTCGTTGATGATCAAAACAATTCTTGAAAAACAAGGGTATTCCGTTATCCACAACGCGAGCGGGGCTAATCTCGCCAACGGCGTGGTCTCGGCATGTATCCAGCAGTCCTCATGGAATGGTGGCATACATGCGGATTATGGTGTTTTTGAGGTGGACGAGAACTCCCTGGGGGGAGTAATGACAAATGCTAAATGCCAAATGCTAAATGGAAAACAAAAACTTATTGTTGTTTTGTTGAACTTGTTTCGTGACCAGTTGGACAGGTATGGCGAGGTGGATGTGATTGCGGAGAAATGGGGGAAAGCGCTGAGAGCGCTTGATCGAAAGAACATTACGTTAATAGTGAATGCGGATGATCCGGGAGTAGCGTATTTGGGGAGGGATTGGGGCGGGGGTATTATGTATTTTGGACTGAATGAGCCTAAAAACTTTTTGAAAGTCGCAGAGCACGCGACGGATTCGACGTTTTGCATCAATTGTGGTGCAAGACTTACGTACGATGGCATTTACTATTCCCATATCGGCATCTGGCATTGTGAGAAGTGCGGGCAGAAGCGGCCCAGGCCGGACATTGATGCGTGGCCCTCGCCGTTGCCAGGACTGTATAACCAATACAATACGCTTGCCGCAGTTGCGACTGCCAGGCTACTGGGCATAGCGGACGAAAAAATCAAACAAGCACTTAGTGGATTTGCACCCGCATTCGGAAGACAAGAAGAATTCACAGTCGATGGAAAAACTATTAAGATTTTCCTCTCGAAAAATCCAGCCGGGTTTAATGCCTCGCTCCGGACCGTTTTAGAGCTGAAACCTAAAATCTTACTTCTTGTTTTCAATGATCGGATTCCCGACGGCCGTGATGTGAGTTGGATTTGGGACGTGGATTTCGAAATGCTGTCGCACGATGAGCGCAAGATTTTTGTTTCCGGTGATCGGGCATATGATTTGGGATTGCGGTTAAAATATGCCGATGTTTCGTGTACGGGAGTATACGGGGATTTACGGGAAGCTATAGGGAAGGCACTTACTGCGGTGAAAGGCGGCGAAACGCTTTATATACTCCCGACGTATTCGGCAATGCTCGAGGTGAGGAAAATTCTTGGGGGGAGAAAAATTTTATGAAACTGACTATTGCCTGGTTATACCCGGATCTTATGTCCACGTATGGTGATCGTGGGAACGTAATTGTCCTTCAAAAACGATGTCAATGGAGAGGGATTGAAGCGCATGTTGTTCCTATTACTTTAGAAACTCAGAACTCAAAACTTTATAACTGTAATGTAATCTTTATGGGCGGGGCGCAGGACCGGCAGCAGAAGTTGGCGGGTGAAGACTTTTTGAAGCGCAAGGGACCGGTAGTTAAGGAAATGGTGGACAAAGGTATTCCGGCGCTGTTTGTGTGTGCTGCCTACCAATTTGTGGGCCATTATTACAAGCCGTATCAAGGAGAAAAGATTCCGGGCGCAGGAATATTTGACCTGTACACTGAACATCCGGGGGATCAAGCAAAGAGATTGATTGGGAACGTGGTGGCGGAGCTACAAATGCCAAATGCTAAATGCCAAATGCCAAATAGAGAAAAAACAATTGTTGGGTTTGAAAATCACGGAGGACGGACACATTTGGGGCCGAAGATGAAGCCCTTAGCGCGTATCATCAAAGGTTATGGAAATAACGGTGAAGATGGATTTGAGGGTGCGGTGTACAAAAATGCGATCGGCAGCTACTTCCACGGCCCGCTCCTCCCTAAAAATCCGCACATTGCCGACTGGCTCATTGCCAAAGCCCTGGAAAAGAAGTATAACAAGCCAATTAAACTAAGAACTTTGAACGATGAACTTGAATGGCAAGCGCATGACGATCGCATCGCTTAAGAAAGAATTGTCTTTCCTTTACCGTGTGGCGCGGACAGTGCATAGTCTGGAGCTTGAGGAGGTGCTCAAGGAGATTGTTCACATCGCGGAGGATGTGACGAAGGCAGATTCCGTACTTGTGTACGTTCTGGACCCCAGGGCTCAGGAACTGGTGCTTCGCGCTTCCAAAAATCGCCACCCGGATCTCCTGCAGAAAATCACGATGAAAATGGGGGAAGGAATCACCGGTTGGGTAGCGCGTGAGCAAAAACCGGTGGTTATCGCAACCGGCGCGCGGAAGGATCCGCGGTTTAAGCTGTTTCGCAGCCTTCCGGAGGATATGTTTGAAGCGTTTTTGTCCGTGCCCATCATCAATAAGCGGGGCGTCGTGGGTGTTATTAATGCACAGCACAAACGCAAGCATGTGCACACGGAGATGGAAGTAAATCTGCTTGCGGCGATGGGTAAGCTGGTGGGAGGCGCGGTGGAAAATGCTCTCCTTGTCGAAGAAACGTTGGCGCTGAAGGATGCACTGGCCATACGGAAAGTGGTGGAAAAAGCAAAAGGAATTCTCATGAAACGGCGCAAAATCCCGGAAGAAGAAGCATACCGGATCCTTCAAAAGGAGAGCATGGATACGCGAACGTCACTCAAAGAAGTGGCGCAAGCGATTCTTCTTGCAGAAAAACTCCATTTGGGGGATTGACAGGCGTGAAAAATCTCTTTAGGATAGTCATTAATACTTAACAACGGTGTTAGGTAGCAGACAGAGAAGTCTTCCTAAGAGCATGGTGCTCGACGGAAGATTTTTTGTTTATAAGGGGGTAACCAATATGGCGAAAGATGCAGTGAGGGAAATTCTTTCAAACGCAAAGAGAGATAAGGTAGCATTTGTGGATTTGCAATTTACGGATTTTATCGGAAATTTGAAAAACTCAACAATTCCCGTTTACCGTTTGGAAGACGCATTAACGCGCGGTGTATGGATAGACGGCTCGTCGGTTGAAGGGTTTGCAAGAATTCATGAATCTGATATGTTTTTGATGCCGGATCCGGATACGTACGCGTTACTTCCGTGGAGAAATAACGTTGAAAGCGGACGGGTGGCAAGATTTATCTGCGACGTGTATACACCCAATCATGAGCCATTTGAAGGTGATCCGCGCAACATCCTCAAGCGGGTAGTGGCAGAAGCAAAATCGCTTGGTTTTGAATATTTTACAGGTCCAGAGTGCGAATTTTTTCTTTTTCCCAAAGATGAACTAGGGAATATTCAGCGCACGTCGCGCGGCAACGGCTACTACTTCAACCTTGTTGCGGATGAAGCGCACGCCATAAAGCGTGAGATTATGTCGGCACTGAAAGAGCTCGGCATAGAATCGGAGGTATCCACCTACGAGGTGGCGGATAATCAACACGAGATTGATATTCGCTATGATCGAGCATTAAAAACAGCGGACAACGTCATAACGCTTAAAATGGCTGCAAAATTTATTGCGTTTAAACACAGAGTTCACGTCACCTTTATGCCAAAGCCCTTTTACGGCATCAACGGGAGTGCGATGCACACGCATCAGAGTCTTTGGAAGGGTGGAAAAAATGCGTTTTATGATAAAAGCGATAAATATGGGCTATCCACCGTGGCGTATCAATTTTTGGCCGGACAACTTGCCCATGCTCGGGAGATCGCGGGTGTGTTTGCGCCGACCGTTAACTCGTATAAGCGCCTGACCCCGGGATTTGAGGCGCCGGCGTACGTGTCGTGGGCCAGAATTAACCGGTCCGCGCTTATCCGCGTACCGAAGGTCTCAAAAGGACTTGAACCCAAGGCGACACGACTGGAAATTCGCAGTCCGGATCCGTCTGGGAATCCGTATTTAACGCTTGCCGTGCTTTTGAAAGCTGGTCTTGACGGAGTTAAAAGGCGTATGAAAGCACCTCCGCCGGTAGAAGAAAATTTGTATGAATTTGATGATGTAAAACTCGCCAAGCTTTACATCACGAAATTACCGGGAAGTCTGGGGGAGGCTATAAGAGAAATAGAAAAAGGCAAAATCGTCCGAGAGACATTCGGCGAGTATACATTCCACCGGTACACTGAAGCCAAACGCGAGGAATGGGACAGCTTCCGGCGGTGGGTAACGGATTGGGAGATTACCCGCTACCTTTCAAATATCTAAGATTAAGGGCTTTGAGTTGCGCTATATACAATCTTATAGTAAAATACTATACGATTTACGTATATAGCCATATGCGAATTAAAAAGAATGCATCGGATCATATTCTTCGTACGATAAGGGATTGGGAACAGTTTTTTTCCGATCATGCATCGTATTTTTCAACTCACGTGGCTGTCTGTGCTCAAGGCGGTACGCTTGATGCAATAACGAACGAAAAAAATAAACTCATTCCCTCACCACATCCCATTACGATCAATCGGACCCGGGGTCTTAGCGCATCGAACATAGCTCGGCTCTTTACGAAACATAGTGTTGGTATGGCGACGCTCGGCGATCTGTATGCCTGGTCGCAGACGCACGGCAAACACATCAGTATCCCGTGGAAAAATCTAAAGCTTGCACGGGCTGTGCGCATAAGCAGTTTTGATTCCGGTCAGGAGCAGTCTCCTCACTTTATAGCCTCGTTGTCCTATGCGGTTGATCAACTTTCCTCGGTTGATGCCCTCGTGATTACACAAGGAACAGATTCATTGGTAAATAAAGCAGCACTTTTTGCGGTAACTCTCTCGCCATATCTCTATGCTGCGAAGAAGAAAGTAATATTTGTAGGTTCATCGGAATCCGGATACGTAGAAAATTCCCTCGCAATTTCAAATATCACCGGAAGTTTATATGCAGTAGCTGAAGCCGTTCTTCCGGGAGGTGTATATATTGTAACGAACTCGCGAAACGCATCGGGAGAAGTCATCCATATTTTGCCGGGTTTAGGATCGGTGAAATTGCATGCAGACGGACTATTTTACGCGCCAAATACGGGTTCGATCCTCAGGATAGAGAAAGGGAGAGTGTTCAAAACCCGATTAAGCGAAGACCTGCATCAGAGAGTAAAAAATTTAGGCCTGTTTCCTTATTTGGCAAAATTTTATTTCAAAGATTCGGCTATCAATCGGCTTGAACGTGCATTGGAAAACGTGAGCATCGAAAGCGTCGACAATGATCCTGACATGCTGCATATGCATTACCAAAAAGGCAAACGTATCTTTCTTATCCGGGCACGGGGAGCAGGAACCGCTCCAGAAGTTTGGAAAGAAGCAGTACAGAAGTTAACAAAAAGACAGGATGTCACCATCATGGTTATCACTCAGGCCGATCGAGGTGATGTCAATTTAGTAAAATATGCAGCCGGTCTTGACATACCGGGAGTTTTAAGCGGGAGAACCCTGCGGGAAGAGTCGGCATTGGTCTTCGCTGCTATCGCTCATGATTTGCGTCTGCACGAAGGTTATTCGCTCGATGATCTCCAACAGCTCATTGAGCGGTATTGTTATTTGGCTGGCATGGTTTCATTGGGTAATTAGTCTGACGTTCCTTCCATTCCGCATTGATTACGTTTGCAGTATAATAATCTTTATGAGGGCTGCAAATATATCGTCTGATAGTGTTGGAAAAGTAGCAAAACTTGCGAAACTTTCGCTCACCGTTGCACAGAAACAAAAGTTTGCCCAGCAGCTTTCTTCCGTCATCGGATACGTCTCAAAAGTTCAAAAACTTGATACCTCAAACGTGCCGGAAACATCGCAGGTGACCGGCTTAGAAAACGTGTTTCGGGAAGATGAGGTGGACGTTTCCCGCATACTCACGCAGGAGCAAGCACTTTCCAATGCAAAACGTACGCACAATGGCTTTTTTGTCGTGAAAGCTCTTTTTGAATGACCTATGTTGCTCGATAAAACAATTGCGGAACTTGCATCGGGATTACGAAGAAAGCAATTTTCATCCGAAGAACTCGTCCGGGAATGCTACGTACGCATTGATAAACTCAACCCAAAGCTCAATGCGTTCATTACGATTGTCGATAAAGACAAAGCGCTTATCCAAGCAAGAGAGAAGGACAAACACAGAACCAGCGATAAAGGTCCGCTGTACGGCATACCGTTTGTCATTAAGGATTCTTACGTAACCCGCGGCATTCGTACAACCGCAGCGTCAAACGTTTTGGGTGACTACACCCCTCAATATAACGCGACGGTCTATCAAAAACTTGTCGATGCAGGTGCTGTTCTGTTGGGGAAAATGAACATGGATGCCTGGGGGCATGGCGGAAGTACGGAAAATACCGACTTCGGACCGGCAAAAAACCCGTGGGACCGCACCCGCGTAGCCGGAGGGTCAGGCGGCGGGCCGGCAGTAGCTGTGGCGACCCGCATGGCAAGTTTTGCCATCAGTGAAGATACCGGAGGTTCTATACGCAATCCTGCTGCTTGGTGCGGTATAACCGGACTCAAAGTTACGTACGGCAGGGTGTCCCGCTACGGCTGCATCGCCTATGCTTCTTCATTTGACACCGTTGGTCCAACCGCCAAAAGCGCAGAAGACTGTGCGTATATACTTGAGGCAATTGCCGGTGTTGATCCCTATGACGCGACAAGCTCACCCCGCGAAGTTCCGAAGTATTCCAAACACCTTCAAAAAGATGTACGCGGCCTTGTGATCGGCATGCCGAAAGAATTTTATTCAGAGGGACTCGACGAGGAGATTAAACAGGCGATCGGAGAGGCACGCAAGGAGTTTGAACAGGCGGGCGTGAAGATAAAGGAGATTTCCATGCCCCTGTTTGATTATGGTCTGGCTATCTATTATCTCATCGGGCCGAGCGAGACGAGTTCAAACCTGGCGCGGTTCGATGGAATCCGCTATGGAAACGACCGGACGCACTTTACCGAGGAAACGATGCGCAGAATTATGGTGGGAACCTATGCGCTTTCCGCGGGTTATTATGATGCCTATTACCGAAGTGCCCAAAAAGGCAGAACATTATTTATTCGCGAGTATGAAAAAGCGCTCTCCCAGTGTGACGTTCTCCTGATGCCCGTGATGCCCACACCGCCGACGAAGATCGGAGAGCTGATGAGTGACCCGCTTAAAAATTTATTGGCAGATGTCTATACCACGTCACAAAATCCAGTCGGCGTGCCGTCGCTTGCTCTTCCGTGCGGATTTACCAAATCCAACCTCCCGATTGGCATGCAACTGGTGGGAAAAATGTTTTCTGAAGAGCTTTTATTTAACGTCGGCTACCATTATCAGCAAATGACAGACTGGCACACGAGAAAACCAAAAGTGACAAATGAGATGCGATACAGATGATCGTGCTACTATGTACCGTTACATGATAGCAAATTTACCGTACGGAATATTTTTATGATCCATGTCATAGATAGTGGGAATGACTATAAACCTATTATAGGACTTGAGGTGCACGTGGAACTGGCTACCAAAAGCAAGATGTTTTGCGGCTGTCCGGCGGACCACTTCGGAAAAAAACCAAATACCCAGACGTGCCCGGTGTGTTTGGGATTGCCCGGCGCGCTTCCGGTGCCCAACAAAAAAGCGGTTGAATGGACGGTCCTTCTGGGGTTAGCGCTTGGTTGCACTATTAATGAAGAAAGTAAGTTTGACCGGAAGCATTACTTTTATCCGGATTTGCCAAAGGGATACCAGATATCACAATATGACCAACCTCTAGCGATTGGTGGAGAGTTAGAACTCAGAACGCAGAACTCAATGACCAAAAAAATACGGATCCGCCGGGTCCATTTGGAAGAGGATACGGGAAAGCTTATGCACTCAACGGCTGATGGTACGCCGGCGACCCTTATTGATTTTAACCGCTCCGGGGTGCCGCTCGTTGAAATCGTTACAGAGCCGGACTTTCGCACCGTTGAAGACGTAGATATGTTTCTTAAAAAACTTCAACAGATTATACGATACATTGGAATATCGGGCGCGGATATGGAAAAGGGATCGATGCGAATAGAACCTTCGATTTCTATTCGCAAATCCTCTGGCGAAGCCAGATCCCGCTCCGCAGGACAAATCCCAAATCCCAATGACAAACAAAGAAGTTCTCGACTCGCTGTCGCTCACTCGAACAATAAATATTCTTCGAGCGAAGTCGAGAAGTTACCCAATTACCGTGTTGAACTGAAAAACATTAATTCATTTCGATTCGCGCGGAAAGCCCTTGAATACGAGATTGAGCGCCAGACGGAACTCCTTGACCGCGGAGAAACGCCGACGCAGCAGACACGGGGATGGAACGAAGGCAAAGGGGCAACAGTTGCTCAGCGGGAAAAAGAAGAAGCACATGACTACCGGTATTTTCCGGAGCCGGATATACCGCCACTTCGCTTTCGCGAAGTGGAAATCTCAGAACTCAGAACTCAAATTCCAGAATTACCCGATGCAAAGAAAGAACGGTTTATGAAAGAGTATGGGTTAAGCGAGTATGATGCAGGGCTCATTACGGAAACGCGGGAGAAGGCGGAGTATTTTGAAGAATGCATCAGAGTTCTGAGGCTGGATACCGGGAATCAACATATCAAACACGATCAAGTTACGCCGAAGACGATTGCAAATTGGCTGATCAACCGCAATATAAATATCGACGAGGTATTGCCCGCACAGCTCGTCGAGCGGATTATCAAAGTTACTCATGTTGCGACGGTTTCCAATGATGAACTGGAACAAATAGTTAAACAGGTCATTGCGGATAACCAAAAAGCAGTTGAGGATTATAAAAAAGGTAAAGAGCAAGCGCTCATGTTTCTCGTCGGTCAGGTTATACGTGCAGGAAAAGGGAGAATGAGTCCGGAACAAGCGAAAAATTTACTCAAAACACGTATCGCGTAAGAAATATCATTCTGTATGGCTGATTTTGTGCACCTTCATGTTCACAGTGAGTTTTCCCTTCTGGACGGATTGGGGAAGCTCGATCATCTCATTGAGCGCGCGCGTTCGTTTGGTATGACAGCGCTGGCGCTCACGGACCACGGCGCGATGTACGGCAGTTTTAAGTTTTACCTCAAGGCCAAAGCCAGCGGCATCAAGCCTATCATCGGCGTAGAGACGTATGTGGCCAAGCGGTCGCGGTTTGATAAAGAGGCCAAAGTAGATACCGACCCCTACCATCTGGTCTTGCTTGCCAAAAACGAAACCGGCTACCAAAACCTGATGAAGCTGGTGACCCACGCGCACCTGGAGGGTTATTACTACCGCCCCCGCGTGGATTGGGAACTGCTGCAAAAATACCACGAGGGAATCATCTGCTTATCCGCGTGCCTGCAGGGTCAGGTACCGTCGCTTCTTCGGGCCGGTGAAGATGAGAAAGCCGAGGCTGTGGCGCGCCAGTATAGCGAGCTGTTCGGTCCGGACCACTATTATCTGGAGCTGCAGCATCACCCGAAGATTGACGAGCAGGCCATCGTAAACGAAAAAATTGTTGCCCTTTCCAGAAAACTGGGTTTGCCGCTGGTGGCGACCAATGACATACATTATGTCGATCCGGATGATGCCGAGGCGCAGGAAATACTCCTGTGTGTGCAGACGCAGCACACGATAGTGGAAAAAAATCGACCCTTGTCGATGATTGCTTCTTCTGATTTCTACATGAAATCTCCGGAGGAAATGAAAGGGATATTTGTCCAATATCCCGAGGCAATTGAAAATACGGCGAAAATCGCTGCAATGTGCGATATCACTCTTCCGGTCGGCAAGTGGATATTGCCCGAGTATCCGCTGGCGGAAGGACAGACTCCGGCGGGCTTTCTGGAAACGCTCGTACGGGAGCGGGTAAAAACGAAATATCCCGCGATGACTCAGGAAGTAAAGCAGCGCATCGACTACGAGCTTGACATCATCAACAAAAAGGGATACTCGACGTACTTTTTGATTGTGCAGGACTTCGTCAATTGGGCGAAAGATCACGGCATTGCGGTCGGGCCCGGCAGAGGGTCTGCCGCCGGATCCGTCGTATCGTATATTTTGGGCATTACCGGCATTGACCCATTTTTCTTTAAACTCCCGTTTGAACGATTTCTTAATCCGCAGCGGCCGAGTCCGCCGGATATAGACCTGGATTTTGCCGATGACCGGCGCGATGAAGTCATTGCGTACGTCACCGGGAAGTACGGGAGCGACCGGGTTGCCCAAATTGTGACATTCGGTACCATGGAAGCCAGGGGTGCGGTTCGCGACGCCGGCCGTGCCCTGGGTATGCCCTACGCGGCACCTGATCGGATTTCCCGCATGATCCCTCCGGGATTTCAGGGGAGTGCCATGACGCTTGACCGGGCCCTCGAGCAGTCTGCCGAGCTTTCTTTGGCATATCGAACGGAACCGGAAACCAAGCGACTGCTGGACGTAGCAAGAAAACTGGAAGGAGTTGCCCGGCACGCCTCGGTACACGCGGCAGGGGTGGTGATAGCCGATAAGCCGCTGGTTGAGTATACCCCGCTCCAACGGGAAGCACGGGGGGACAAAATCATCACACAGTATGATATGTACACGGTGGGAGAAGACGGTGTGGGCCTTCTCAAAATGGACTTTTTGGGGTTGAGAAACCTCACCATTCTTTCTCAAGCCTTGCGATTTATTGAGCACGCAAGCAGCCCTTCGAAGACTCAGGGGAAACATATCAATCTTTCCCACATCCCCCTTGATGACAAAAAAACATTTGAGATGCTCTCAAAGGGAGAAACAACGGGTGTGTTCCAGTTGGAATCCTCCGGCATGCGCCGGTACATTAAAGAACTCAAACCGACGACCATTTTCGACCTCATGGCGATGGTAGCGCTGTTTCGGCCCGGACCGATGCAGGTGATACCGGAATTTATCAAACGGAAACATAATCCCAAACTGGTCACCTACCCCGATGAGAGGCTTAAAGATGTCCTGGCACAATCCTACGGCATTATCTGTTACCAGGACGACGTGCTGTTGACCGCCATAACGCTGGCCGGTTATTCGTGGGGTGACGCGGACAAACTGCGGAAAGCCGTCGGCAAAAAAATTCCCAGCGAAATGAAGAAGCAAAAAGAAAAGTTTATCGAAGGGTGTGTTACCAACGGCATGACCCGCGCAAAAGCCGAGCAAATTTTTAACCTGATCGAGCCGTTTGCCGGTTATGGATTTAACAAGGCACATGCGGCGTGTTATGCGATGATCGCGTATCAGACGGCGTATCTTAAGGCAAACTACCCGGTGGAATACATGACCGCGGTGCTTGCTGCCGAAACGCGTGCCAACACCGGACCGACCAGGGACGACAAAATAGCGCTCGCCGTGTCTGAGTGCCGCCGGAACGGGATAGTACTTCTTCCTCCGGACATCAACCGTTCGGGGGTGGAGTTTTCGATAGAACCTACCGCGTCCGGCAGCCACGCCATACGATTTGGACTTTCTGCGATAAAAAACGTGGGAACCGCGGCTATCGAGACCATCCTGGGCGCCCGCAGCGTCCGTCCGTTTGATGATATTGGCGACGTGGTAGCGCGTGCGGATACCTCCCGCGTAAATAAAAAGACATTGGAAAGCCTTATCCGCGCCGGCGCTATGGATGCGTTTGGATCACGGGCGGGATTGCTTGCAGGCCTCGCGGAAATCATGGAGGAAGCGCATAAACACAAAAAAGCCGTTGCCGCCGGTCAGGTCGGGCTGTTTGAGGGAGAAGAATATTCAACGCTTCGTCCGTCTCATCGGCCCTACCAAGGGGGAGAGCTGCCGCGGGAACAGCTGTTGGCGTTTGAAAAGGAACTCCTGGGTTTCTACCTGACTGCCCATCCGTTGGAACCGTTTTTTGCGGCGCTGGCGCAGCTTAGCGCAGTTCCGCTGACAGAAATAAACAGCAACCGGATCGGAGAGCGCGTGACGGTTGCCGGTATCGTAGCCAGCGTGAAAAAAGTCATCACCAAAGCCGGAAATAACGAAATGGCCTTTGTGCGGCTGGAAGATACCACAGGGTCAATAGAACTGGTGATATTTCCGAAATTGTTTGCGAGGACGGCGGATTTATGGGTGCGCGACTCGGTGGTGGTCGCCAGTGGAAAAGTGGATCAGAAAGACGATCGGCTCATCCTCCTCGTGGACGAGGCAAAACGCGTGACCAATGGTGAACTTACCGGTTGACACGTTCGGAATTTATTTTATACAATAGCTATGCAGGACAAGGAGCGTTACGATTTACTATTGAGCGGCGGAGGTCTTCATAAGCTGAAAAAGGAGGCCGCCGTCAGAGTTCGCAGGGTAGGTCCTGATTGGTATTTTTATTTGGGATTTGTCGGGCACATCGGATTTACCATTGCGGTGCCCATCGCAGGAGGGGCGCTCCTCGGAGGATATGTGGATCGTATATGGTCTACCTATCCCAAAGGAACGCTCTCATTGCTTTTGTTGGGTGTTTTTGTTTCCGGTTTTACATTTTATAAAATTGTCCGTGATATCGTAAGAAAAAAATAACATTATTTGGTATGCCTCACATTTCCTTATCTGCAGAAAAACTTGCAATCGTAGCCGGATTGCCCATTACGAATGCGCTCATCACGACATGGTTGGTGATGGGCCTGTTGATACTTCTTGCGGTGTTCGGTACAAGAAATTTGCGGCTCATTCCCGGCTATGGCCAGTCTCTCGTGGAAATTGTGATTGGCGGTCTCTATGATTTTTTTGCTTCTGTGACCGGGAAGCACATAACCAAATTTTTTCCGCTTCTGGCGTCTTTATTTCTGTTTATCATCGCAGCCAACTGGGTCGGACTTTTGCCGGGGGTCGGGACCATCGGCTTTTTTCATGGCGAAGAATTTACTCCCCTTTTGCGCGGAGCAACGGCGGATCTTAATACCACGCTTGCATTGGCCATTGTGGCGGTTGCCGCCATACAATATTTTGGTTTTCAAACCGTGGGCATCCACTATAGCCGTCGGTTCTTCAATTTTAAGGATCCGATCTATTTTGTGTTGGGAATACTCGAGATAATTTCTGAAGTGTCGAAAGTCATTTCGTTCGCGTTCCGTCTGTTCGGCAATATATTTGCCGGAGAAGTACTACTCGCGGTTATGGCGTTTCTCATGCCTTTTGTGGTGCCGCTGCCGTTTCTTATGATGGAGCTTTTTGTCGGATTTATTCAGGCGCTGGTTTTTTCTATGCTCACTGCGGTATTCCTCAACGTTGCCGTTTCGCATGGTGAGGAGGGATGAAAGGAGGTGGATGATATGGATGAAGCATCGATAAAATTGATTATGACGGGTGTCACGATTGCCGTCGGCGGCGCTATGCCGGCATTGGCGATCGGACTTTTAACTGCCAAGGCGATGGAAGCGATCGGAAGGAATCCTGAAGCAGCGTCAGAAGTGCGTACCAGCATGATATTGGGTCTGGCGTTTGCTGAAGCAATCGCCATTTACGCGCTGGTAGCCGCTCTTATTATTAAATTTGTGTAAAGGAAAAAGATATGGAAAAACTGGGCATCGAGCCAAGCCTTTTGCTTGCGCAGATCGTAAATTTTTCTATCATTGTACTGGTGCTTGCCAAGCTTTTGTACAAGCCGGTGCTGGCAATGCTGGAAAAAAGAAGACGCGAGATCGCAGACGGAGTGGCACTGACGCAAAAATTACGCGAGGAAGAAGAGAAGTTGAAGGAAAAAAAGCAAAAACTCGTTGAAGAGGCGCGAAAAGAGGGTCAGGCATTGATGGAGGAGGCCAGAAAGCAAATGAAGGAAGAAGAAAAGGAGGTGCTGGCCGCCGCCCACCAGGAGGCAGGCCGCATTATTGAAAAAGGCCGCGAAGAGGTTGTGCGCATGCGGCAGACCATGGAGAGTGATCTGCAACGGAGCGCCGTTGAGCTGGCGGAACTTATGACAAAGCGGCTTCTTGCCAGCGTGCTCACGTCAGAGGACAAGCATAAGGTTCTGGCCAAGCACATACGGGATTTGGGAGCGATGAAAGTAAAATAGACAGAAGAACATATGCAACCACTCAGTAAAGATGCACGCGGCTTTGTCGACGGGATCGTCGGATATTTACAACGGGAAGACAAAGATTCCCCTGTGGTGGGGAGGGTGAGAACGCTCCTTCACCGGGTGACCGTCACTGCAAAGCAGGAAAAGCTGGCAACCATTGAGAGCAGTGTGGGGTTAACCGTGCACGAAAAGGGACAAATTAGTCACGTGCTGGCGCGTATCTTGGGGCACTCGGTTGCCCTGTCCGTCCGGGTCAAGCCGGAGGTTTTGGCGGGACTCCGGATTCAAGTAGGAGATTGGGTAGTGGATACGTCACTTGCACACCAGGTTGATGTACTTGCGCAATCACTCTTGGAATAAATGTTTTTTATGAAGAGTTCATTGGAAGAGACCATTGCCAAAAATTTGGCCAAAAAGATAGCATCGTTTGAACCCGGTGTTTTGGCCCGGCACGTGGGGCACATTATGGCAGTTGCAGACGGCGTGGTGCAGCTATCGGGCCTGCCGCAGGTAGCGTATCTTGAGCGGCTTGAGTTTCCCGGCGGTTTGGCGGGTTTTGCCATGAACTTGGAGGAGGATCGCGTGGGAGCCATTGTTTTGGGTGATTATCTGACGCTTCGCCAGGGAGATGAAGTGCGAAGTACGGGACAGCAGCTGTCCATACCGGTGAGTGAGCAATATTTAGGACGCGTCATTAATCCGCTGGGCATGCCCATAGACGGGGAGGGACGCATACAGGCAAAAACTCAGTACCCGCTGGAAAAAATTGCGCCCGGCGTAATTGCCCGTCGCCCGGTATCAACACCGCTGCAAACCGGCATTAAGGCGATTGATGCGATGATACCCATCGGTCGGGGGCAGCGGGAGTTGATCATCGGAGACCGAAATACCGGAAAAACTGCAATCGTCATCGATACAATCATTAATCAAAAAGATCAGGATGTTATCTGCATCTACGTGGCCATCGGCCAAAAGACGTCCCGCATAGCCCAGGTGGCTGCGGAACTCGTCACTCACAAAGCACGGGCCCATACGATTATCATCGCGGCATCTGCCAGTGACAGCGCGTCGTATCAGTATATCGCCCCGTACGCCGGGTGTGCGATGGCGGAGTATTTCATGGATAAAGGGAAGGATGTACTGGTTGTGTATGACGATCTGTCCAAACATGCGTGGGCGTACCGGCAACTTTCCCTGGTCCTCAAGCGGCCATCGGGACGGGAGGCATATCCGGGTGACGTATTTTATCTTCATAGCCGGTTACTCGAGCGTGCGTGCCGTTTAGACGAGGCTCACGGCGGCGGGTCCATCACCGCACTCCCGATTATTGAGACACAGGCCAATGACATGTCTGCGTATATACCGACCAACGTGATCTCCATTACCGACGGGCAACTGTTTTTGGAGCCCGACCTGTTCAATGCAGGCCAGCGGCCGGCGCTGAATGTAGGGATCTCGGTATCGCGCGTGGGCGGCGCTGCCCAGATCAAGGCCATGAAAAAGGTAGCCGGAAGTTTAAAACTGGATTTGGCCCAATATCGCGAGCTCGCTGCATTTGCTCAATTTTCCACCGATGTGGACGAGTCCACCAAGCGGCAGATTGACCGCGGGAGCCGGATGCTTGAGCTCCTGAAGCAGGGCAGGTATGAACCGTTACCCGTGGCTTCACAGGTTGCCATCATGTGGGCCGGAACAAAAGGACATCTGGATGACCTTCCTCTTTCGGCGGTACGCCAGTTTGAACAGGCATTTCTTTCATACCTTGAGCGGTCCTACAAAAAAACGCTTTCCGCAATTGCCAAAGAACAGGTCATAAGCGATGCGAGTGAAAAAACGCTGGAAAAAGCGGTATCGGAGTGCAAGAAGTCATTTAGCGCAACATAACGAGTATGGCAAATATACGGCTGATCAAACGAAGAATTAAATCCGCAGGCAACATTGCACAGATTACCCGTGCCATGGAACTGGTCGCCGCTTCCAAAATGAAGCGTGCGCAGGCTTTGGCTGTAGCGGGAAAAACCTATGCGCAAAAAATTCATGATATGGTCGTACGGTTGGCTGCCAAAGCGGAGGCCGAGAAACATCCGCTGCTTCGCCGCGCGGGCGGCGCCAACGGGAAGCGCTTGTTGGTGCTTTTATCAACCGATAAAGGGTTATGCGGCGGGCTCAATACCAATCTTTTCCGCTTTCTCCTGACCGAGTATCCGGACCTGAAGAACGTCCACGCGGTTTCTGTGGGCAAAAAGGGTACGGCGATGCTCGTTCGGACGGGAGCACAGCTGATGGCTGATTTTTCTGATACGATTCCCCGAGCGGCAGCAGTACCGGCTCTTGTGGCCCTTATTACGCAATCGTATACCTCGGGCACCTATGATCTCGTTGACGTGGTGTTTAGTGAATTTATCTCCGTGGCGCGTCAGCAGCCGCGGATAAAAAGACTGCTGCCCATCACTATTGAATCACTTCCGGAAAAAGAGAAGGACCTGCCGATTGAGCTTTTGATTGAACCGAGCGTTGATGAGGTATTTGAAGCACTTCTGCCGCATTATATAGAAAACCAGCTTCGGGATGCGCTGTTCCAGGCGGAGGCGAGTGAACACTCTAGCCGGATGATTGCCATGAGGAACGCCACGGACAATGCCATGGCGCTGATGGAGGATTTGACGCTTCTCTATAACAAAGCACGACAAGAAAAAATTACCTACGAGATTACCGATATGGTGACCGCCCGTCTGGCCGTCGCGGAATAAACCAATATGAAAAAGCAAAAAGACACAAAAAACAACACGACCGGTACCATAGTTCAAGTCATCGGCGTTGTGGTGGACGTACAGTTTGAGGAAGGGTCGGTGCCGGCTCTGTATGAGGCACTTGAGGCCCGGAGCAGCTATACAACATCGGGGCGGCTGGTTCTTGAGGTGGCGAGCCATCTGGGTGAGAACCGCGTCCGGACGATTGCACTAGGCCCCACAGACGGTTTGGCGCGCGGGGATGTGGTCCGGGCTACGGGAGCCCCGATTTCCGTACCCGTGGGGAAACAGA
>CAYIWI010000005.1:0-26175 GCA_964367065.1 uncultured Gammaproteobacteria bacterium | reverse complement strand
AGGTTTTGCTGCGTCGCAACCGAGGCATCTGGCGGCACGAGTCGCAACAATTCCCGATCGTCTTTCATCCACATCTCTTCTTTCCAAAACTCGCCCTTAGTCAGCTTATTAAGCGGATAGTGAAACACATACTGCTGCACCACGGCCGAAGAGAGTAAAAGGACTACAGCAATCGTTATCCCTCTTTTCCCTCTTATCCTTCTTAACCCTTCCAGTACTCCCAACGCCAGAAAGGGTGCCAAAATCGCCCGGTGGTGAGTGAAGGGGCTCCACATGCGAGCGAGAGCCGGACCGGTTGCAAAATATTGAGAAAGATCAAGGACTACCGCAAGCAGCGCCCCCGGCGACAAGAAGGGAAGGAACGAAAACCACGAGAAAGAGAAAAACCACGACTGCCGCTTTTCCTGCTGGTCGAAAAATTGTTGAACGAAACTCACGATGGTCTTGGGAAACACCGGCTGGTACTCAAACCCGATGGGAGAAAAGGCGGCTACCACCTTCATGGCAACAAAACTTGCAAGGATTCCTCCAATGATAAAAAGAGCGGCAGTTCTGCGGTATTGTTTTTGGAATACATAGATGAGCCCAAGCCCGGCAAGTGCCAAGCCCATATTTTCCTGCGTCAGGAGTAACAAAGCAACAACTATCCACATCAGCGTGCGCCGTTTCGACTCCAAAAAGTATGCAATCCAGGGTAAAAGACCAACCCCGATTGCGACCGGATGAAAATCAAAAAATACCGCGTACTGAATGCCGTAAAAGAGACTGTAAACGACCGCAAAACACAGCGCAATCCATTGACAAACATAACGCGGCCGCGTTATTGTTGTCAATCGTAAAATAGCAACCTTATAGATAGCCAACGCGGAAAAACTTAACCAAAACGCCTGAAAAATAAGGAGCATCCGCGCGTCGCTCCAAAGCCAATAAAGTGGGGCAAGCAGTGCTAGGCTCAACGTGAGATGGTCGCCGAGGATAAACCGCTCCTTAATGGTGTTGTATGGCGTTTGAAAGCGAGAATATTGCCACACTGCCTGATCATAAATTCCCAAATCAAACCCGCCGGACTGGAAGTGATTGTGGCGGACGATGGAAAGCGTGCTATAGAGGAAACCAAGAAGGAGTATCCATGCAATAAGGAGTCGAAACGCCTTGCGATGCGACATGCCCTCATTATACTGCGAGATTAACTCCTCTGCCGCAAAAACGCGGGGATGTCAAACTCGTCCTCTTCCGGCGGTAGATCGTCTGCAGGGGTGAGTGGTGTGGGCGCTGGTTGGGCCACAACACCCGCGGATTGGGCGGCCGTCACGGGCTTGGTAAACATCCCCGCCTGCTGCTGGGCTTGGGCGCCGTATCGCGGCTGGGACGAAAGTTCCCGAAGTCTCCTTTTCGTTTCATCAAAACCGGTCGCAATCACGGTAATTTTTACCTGATCCACTAACTGTTCATCTATCGTTGCGCCAAAAATAATATTGGCATCCGGATCAACGACAGCGGCGATCTGCTTGGCTGCTTCATCCACCTCTGCCATGGTCAGATCCGGTCCGCCGGTGATGTTAAAGAGTACTCCTTTAGCTCCCTCAATAGATACTTCCAAAAGCGGTGACGCAATGGCAGTGCGGGCTGCGGTGGCGGCCCTGTTTTCTCCCACGCCCGTCCCGATGCCCATGAGCGACGAGCCGGCACTCGTCATGATCGTGCGCACATCCGCAAAGTCTACATTGATGAGTCCCGGCATGGTGATAAGGTCGGCAATTCCCTGCACGCCCTGTCCCAGCACCGAATCCGTCACGCGGAACGCGTCAAGAAGCGTCATCTTTTTATCAATCACTTCCAGAAGTCTTTGGTTTGGAATAACGATCAGGGTATCGACTTTGTCTTTCAGGTTCGCGATGCCTTCTTCCGCCGTTACCATCCGGCGTGTTCCTTCGAAATGAAACGGTTTGGTAACGACGGCTACGGTGAGCGCGCCCAATTCTTTGGCTATCTGGGCAATGAGGGGGGTGGCTCCCGTACCGGTGCCTCCTCCTTCGCCACACGTCAAAAACACCATATCCGCGTCGCGAAGATATTCCTTAAGTTTCTCCCGCGATTCTTCTGCCGCCTGGCTACCGATCTCAGCATTACCGCCGGCGCCCAACCCACGGGTCAGATGTTCACCGATTTGTATTTTGGTTGAGGACTGGCAGGTAAGGAGTGCCTGCGCGTCGGTGTTGATACCCAAAAAATCCACGCCGTTTATCTGGTTTACGGTGATCATGGAATTGATGGCATTGCATCCGCCGCCGCCAATCCCCACCACTTTAATTTTGGCAAACCGTGCAATGTCTGGCTTAATGAGCATAACGGTATCGAGGGGCAGAAGAAAATAAATACGTTAGGGTAGAAAAGACTTTACCAGATCAATGACCTTTCCTGCAACTCCTTTCATCTGGACCCGCTCACCGAGTTTTCCGAAGCCGCGCAAAAACGATCGTTCGCTTTTGCCAAATTTTGCCGCATACAGAAGCAGCCCGCATCCGGCGGCAAAAGCCGGGGTCGTGATTTAATCAATGAGCCCGGAAATCTTTTTGGCCTCGCCGATATGCACGGACATGGCCAAGCTTCTCCGGGCAGATTCCGTGGACCCGATCGTCAAGGCGCCGCCGCCGGTGAGCACCACTCCGGAAGGCGTGACACCGCCGAATCCGCTCCGTTTAATCTCCAGTCCCACCATCGTAAAAATTTCATTCAGCCGCGGCTTGATGATTCCTTCAATAAGCGTTTTGCGCGACACCGTACGCATCTCTTCAACAAGCCCCAAATCCGAAATATCCAATTCATCGGTTTTTTCCGTTTTGGCAGTGCCTATCGGTTCATGGTCATCTGCAAGCGCGGGAACTTTGGGCTGCTGCCCCAATCGAAGTTTAATTTTTTCTGCACTCTCCAAAGAAATGCGCAACCCCGCGGCCAAATCTTTGGTAATGTTTATCGCCCCGATCGGGATAACGCTGGAATACGACAGAGCTCCTTCTACAAAAATTGCCACGTCCGTCGTCCCGCCCCCGATATCGATAAGCACCACACCCAACTCTTTTTCCGTTTCCGAAAGCGTAGAGACGGCAGAGGCCAATCCTCCGAATACCATCCCTTCCACTTCTACTCCCAGTTCTTCGACGCATTTTTTCAAATTGCGTATTGCGGTGGCTCCTCCGGTCACCAGATGGGTATCCACTTCAAGCCGCACACCGGTCATGCCCGCGGGATCAACGATTCCTTCCTGACTGTCCACAATGTACCCGCGCGGAAGTACATGGAGAATTTCGCGCGAAGAAGGCAGAGAGATTGCCTTGGCCGCATCAATCACCCGCTTCACATCGTGTTCCGAAATTTCACGATTGGGTTCCGCTACCGCAACCACTCCGTGAGAATTGATGGATGCGATGTGACTGCCGCCTACCGAGACAAACGCTCGCCCAACCGACGTACCCGCCATGCGCTCAGCTCCTTCAAGCGATTGGGAAATAGCCTGCGTCGCCTCTTCGATATTCACCACCTGACCTTTGCGCAAACCCCGGCTCTCGACAGTGGAAACGCCGGTCACGCGTGCCTCATCATCTTCGGTAACCGTTGCTATAAGAGTGGTAATTTTTGAAGTTCCAACATCTATGCCGGAAACTATGGTATCACGCGCCATACCTTTAAAATGTCACGATCGGCTTATCGAAGCGAAGATCAATAACTTTGGGCAGACTTCCTTTTATTCTAAACCCCGCAAGGAGTGTTTGTAAAGTAGCGCTCAGTGCTACCGGATCTTTATCTTGAGTAAAAATAATTTCTGATTCCTGATATTTTGCAACCAGCAATCCGCTCTCCTGTTTCGTGATCGAACCAATCTGCCATGAGTCACCGAGTCCCTCAATCAGCCGCAAGCTCACCAAAACCCCATTATCGGTCACTGGTTGACCCACATGAACCGTCCCGACGTCCATGATGACGGTAGGAAGGGTGCGTTCTCCTTCTGACTGAGGCAACACGACTCCTTCCCGGTCCAGTACGATCGACTGGTCGCCGGTTACAAGAACTGCGGCTGCTACACGCTTCACCGGCTCAATAACCAGTGTATGCGGGTATTTTTTTCTGATCAGAACGTCACGGAGCAGCGGATTGTCGCCAAGAAGCCGCAGCCGTATTTTTTGCGAGGGGAACAAAAGAAGGTTCTTCGTCATTTTTGTCTCATCCAGCGACACCTCCACTGCACTGCCAATCACTTCTACGGTTCGTATCGCAAAAATAGTCGTCGCGATCCAGGACAGGAGTGCGATCGCCAAAATGATGATTCCCGCACGGATCATCATATTGAGGTAACAATCTGTTCAATCTCCTCAACGAAACGCTCGGACCCCTTGCGCGGAACGGTACGGGACAGCCGCTGAGCACGCTCTTGATACCTCGTGTAGTTGGCCATCATCGCGTGAATGGTTCGTTCCATCTTGGCATCGGTGAGTCCCTGCTGATCCAACACCACAGCCCCGCCGTTTTGCGCAAGCCACAAAGCATTGGCTTTCTGTTCTCCTCCGGCTGACCATGGCAACGGCACCAGAATCGCTACTTTTGCCAGTAGTGCCAGCTCCCAGACCGTATTGGCTCCTGCCCGGGCGATCACAATGCGCGCCGGGCGAAGTATCCCACCCAGATCCTCTATGTCAAAAAATGGAGCGATTATATACCGTTTTTTTTGCACAATGGGCAAATCATCGCGAATACTCCTAGCCTGCTCAAACGACGGGTGGCCTGTTTGATGAATCACGATATATGTTTTCGTAAGATGCGTGACTACCGGAAACACAATCGTGTTCAGGCTGACAGCACCCGTGCTTCCTCCGGTAATGTACACAACGGGGGTAGGCTCCGTCGCAGACGCTTGCAAGGGTTTCGCAGCTGTTAGAAGTTCGTGACGGATGGGAAGCCCGGTCACGACCGTCTTGTCTTTGGCAAACCGTGCGCTGGTTTCCGGAAAGCTCACGCAGATGCGCCCAACTAACCCTGCGATGATGCGGTTCGCCAGCCCCGGAACATGCGTCTGTTCGTGCGTGATGCTGGGAATCCGAAGTATTGCACCTGCAACTACAACGGGTAAAGCAACATACCCTCCAAAGGAGACAATGATCGTGGGTCGGACTCTTGCGAGCCAGAACAGCGCCTGAACATATCCTACGGGAATTTTTACCAGGGACGAAATGGTGTTGAGCGACCACTGTCGCGTGAACCTCCCGGTCGTGAGCGTGAGAAATCGAATGCCTTGTTTTCTTACCAGCCGGTATTCCTCGGATTCAATGGCGATTCCCTCCAATGCCGTACGTCTCCCGATCCAAAGAATGCGCCAATCCGGGTGCACCCGTCGGATTTCCGAAACAACGGCAAGCGCCGGGGTGACATGGCCGCCGGTAATCACGATAGTACTAACTTTTTTCGCCGCATCCATAGCTTTATTCTACTGCCGGCTGATATTGAACACTATTCCCACTGCGGAAAGAAGAATAATCAGTCCTGATCCTCCGTACGAAATAAACGGAAGCGGCACGCCGGTGAGCGGCACAAGTACAACCATCGATCCGAGATTCAATATCGTTTGAATGGCAATCCAAGACGATACCCCGATGGCAAAAAATCTCCCGAACGCATCCGGCGCACGCCTTGCGATCCGAAAACCGCGCCAGACAATGAAAAGTAATATACTTATCACCACCAGTGCTCCCGCAAAACCGATTTCCTCCCCGATAATTGCAAAAATTGAATCCGTGTTGGCTTCCGGCAAGTATTCATATTTTTGGCGGGATTTTCCCAGTCCCACACCAAACATGCCCCCTGACCCCAATGCCAACAAAACCTGACGAATTTGATACGAAGCTCCCAACGGATCGGACTGGGGATTGACAAACGTCGTCAATCGCCTCAGGCGATACGGCGAAATGAACGCAAGCAAAACTATCGCCGCAAAAACCACCGGGAAAAGGAGAGCAAAGTGACGGATGGGCGCGCCTGAGGCGAAATAAAGTACGACCGCAATCCCCACCAGGACAATGCTCGTTCCCAGATCCGGCTCCGCCACCACCAGGCCGACGACCATCGCAATCAGCAGGAGAAATGAGGCGAGGCGCCGCTTCTCCGGGTTGCAAAACCATGCGGAAAGGTACAACACCAGTGAAAATTTTGCCAATTCCGCGGGCTGCAGGACAAAAAAACCGAAATTCAACCACCGTCTGGCCCCGAGGGCATGCACCCCAAAGTTGGGAATAAACACGGCAAGAAGGAGCGCAATCGTTACAAAGAGAAGCGGTAACGCAAACTTTTGCCATACATGATAATCCACGCGGGAAAAGAAAAAACACGCGACGATCCCCACAACCAACCATTTTGCCTGCTCCCGTACAAAGTAATATTGGTTGGCAAAATCCCGCATGGCAATCGCTACCGAAGAATCGTAAACCATGAGTAATCCAAATATGCTGAGAAACACGGTGGCAAACAATAACCACCGATCAGGACCATGCCATTTTTTCTTGTTAGAGAAGAGAGACCTCATATGCAAATTGTTTTCCTCTCTCTTTATAATTTGGGAACATATCAAATGACGCACACGCAGGCGACAAAAGTACCACATCTCCGCTTTTGGATATTTCTGCAGTCTTCTGTACTACCTCATGGGCGGAGTGACAACCGGTAATAATCTTTCCCCCAAAGTGTGCCTGCTCGAGCGTTTTGACAATACGCCCGGTCATCGCACCGATTACAATAACCGCTTTCACGGAACTTTCGGAGATCACAGAACCCATTTGGGTAAAATCCGAACCTTTTTCGCTTCCTCCGGCGATGAGAATAATCGGCTCCCGAAATGAACGTACCGCAGCAATCGTAGTTTCCGGTACCGTAGAAAAGGAATCGTCATAGTAATCAACTCCGTGAACCTGGCGCACAAATTCCAAACGATGAGGAAGTCCGCGGAATTCGCGGGCAACCTGCCGGATAGAGGCGATATCAACTCCTGCCAGTGTCGCGGCTAACGCCGCCGCCGCAATATTTTCCAGATTGTGTTCTCCACGAAGTATGATCTCATCTGCGCGACAGATCTGCTCGGTTTTATCGTTCCGTTTTAAAAAAACGCTGCCGCTATCGACATACGCATGTGCATGTCTATCGTGTCGGCTAAAATAATACACCTGTGCCGTCGTTTCTTTGGCAAAAGAACTGCTGGTCGGATCATCCGCATTGAGGATGGCGTAGTCCCGACTCGTCTGAAACCTCACAATCGGTTTTTTCGCTTCAATATAGGCTTGACGGCTGACATGAAAATTTGTTGCCAGCGGGTCAAAATTTGCAAGGTGCTCTTGCGTCGTACGAAGAACAACCGCAATATGAGGACTCTTCCGCAGGTCTTCCGTCTGAAAGGAAGACAACTCCAAAACAACCGTGTCGGCAGGATGGATTTTTCGTACGATAGATAACAGCGATGTTCCGACGTTTCCCCCCAGATAAACGGTTCTCTTTGCCGCTTGTAACATTTCATAGATTAAGCTGCTGGTGGTCCCTTTACCTTTGGTGCCGGTAACACCGATAATGGGCGCTTCGCATAAATCAAAGAAAAGTTTTGTCAGACTGGTTATTTCTTTCCCCTGATTCTGTAGCGCTACCAGTTGCGGCAGGTGCAGGGACATGCCAGGAGTCCTGACAATAATATCGAAGTCATCCAAACCTTCAAGATATCCAACGCCGAGTTGAAACGTCACAGGATAACGCCGCAACATCTCGTAGATCTCACCCAGATCAGCCGCAGTTCTCCGGTCAGCGCACACTACCCGCGCACCTTCCCTTACAAAAAACTGAACCGAATCAACACCTTCTACCGATAAACCCAAAATAGCAACCTTTTTACCCAGAAACCGAATCATATATTTGCTTTTGTAACGTGTATCTTGCGATCGAGTAATACTTGAGCTACACGGCTAACTTTCTCTGCCTTGCCGGTGGTGAGAAACAGATACTTCGGCCTGCCGGTTTTCGCGAGTGTTCGGCTTTGCTCTAACACGCGCCGCACGTGCCGCGCTACCGCCCCCCCGGAATCTAAAAGCTGAACCCCGCTGCCCACGACATCACGAATAACCGGAGCCAAAAACGGATAATGCGTGCAGCCAAGAACCAGATAATCAATATCGCTATTTTTAAGCGGTGCCAAAACTTTTTCCACGTGCCGCCGCACCCTAGCACCTTTCACGTGTCCGCTTTCGACTGCACGAACCAGATTCGAACACCCCAAATTAATCACGTTACAGCCTCCTGCATATTTTTTAATCAAATCATGCTGATAGCGACTGGCGGCTGTATAATTGGTGGCAATAACAGCAAATGATCGTTTTTTGCTTACTTCGGCAGCTGTTTTCACCACCGGCACGACACCGATAATAGGAAGATTTTGGGTATGCTGCCGGTAATAATCAATTCCTGCAACGGTTGCGGTATTGCATGCTATGACCACTAACTTAACCTGGAGTTTTGCTAAAAAATGCACGATCAATAGAATTCTCCGTCTGATATACGCGGTTGTTTTTTCACTATACGGAAGATGCGCATGATCTCCCACATACACAATAGACTCATGCGGCAAAAGCGCAACAATTGCCTGCCAAATGGATAATCCACCCGATCCAGAATCAATAACTGCAATCAATTTCTGCTTCATACGACCCAGCGGAAAAATTGCACCACACTAAGGCACAGGAGTTTGTGTTAAGAACGCAATCCACAGGCCAAAAATGGCAAATACAATAGACAATATCCAAAACCGCATGACGATCTTGGGCTCCGACCACCCTTTGTATTGAAGCCAAAGATGCACCGGTGCCGCGGCAAAGAGTTTTCGGTTCAGAAATTTTTTTGCCAGAAGTTGCAGGAGTGAGGATGTCACCTCCAGTACAAAAATTGCCCCGATGACCGCCAACACCGGCGCTTTCCCCAAAATGAGTCCGACCACGGCGAGCGTTGCGCCAAACGAAAGCGCTCCCACATCTCCCAGAAAGATCCGGGCCGGATACACATTGAAATACAAAAATGCGATAAGACCTCCTAACCAAAGGGCGATAAAGACTGAAAGCGGCGTGTCCAAAATGGATGCGGAGATAAACCAGAAAGCAACCAGGGCAATCATCAGAACCCCGGATGCCAACCCGTCTAGGCCGTCGGTAATGTTAAAGGCATTCGCAAACGCGATAATCACGAGGGTTGCAAAAGGTATGTACCACCATCCCATACGCAAAATTCCCAAAAATGGTACGTAAAAAATGTCAATTTTCAACTCATAAACTAACCAGAAACTTACCACGGCCGCAAGAAGTATTTCGAGGATTAGTTTGTGACGGAGCCTTAAACCGATAAAGTCAGATTTCACCCAAAGAAACGTTTTTTTTACGTCATCCAACAGACCCAACACGCCAAAGGAAAGAAACGTGAACAGTAATATTTTTATCTCGCTTCTCATGGGGTACACGGCAGTGATCGGCACCCAAAAATATCGCATGAGCAGAATGGATATCGGAAAAAGAATCGTGGTCGTCAGAAGGATCAAAAGACCACCGCCGACCGGCGTCCCGGCCTTATGCCTGTGAAACTTATCAAAAATGGGTGTCCGTTTATTAAATGCGTCGCGCGTCTTTTGGTGCAGTCTCTGAAACTTCCATGCATAGAGCAGGCGAATAAAAGGAAGATAAAATAAACTGTTCAGAAACCACGCAAAAAGTAATATACCAAGCAACAACCCCATAGTAATTACCCGGACAGCAGGTCGACAATATGCGGTCCAAAAATAAGGACGGCGACGGCAACCGCGCCGATTGCCACAAGAAGCATCATGCCGGCAGCGACATCTTTTGCTCGCTTTGCCTCTTGCCGCCACTCGGTAGTAATCAGATCCGTCATAGACTCCAATGACGTATTTATCATTTCCGCAGCAAATCCCAGGATGATGGTGAATATGATAACGATCGTCTCTGACTTCGTGATGTTAAAATATCTTGCCAGCCCCAACGCAAGGAGCGAAAGTGCCGCATGCACGCGAAAATTCGGTTGAGTTTTCAGCGCCCACACGATGCCCGCCCATGCATTTTTGAAGGAAATATGATGCTTACGAAGTGCCTCCCGCATAGCCAATGCTGCAAGTATAGCCGCTTATCTACGAAAACTCAAACGTGGTCAATACCCTCTGGATAGTCGCCGAATGATCTCAATCGTACGTGGTATGACATACAAGGGAGAAACAGCTAAATCATGTGCATGGATATACTCTATTTCGCGCCCCCCAAACCCCTTTTTGAACAACGTAATTCCCCGCCATGGATGATTTGGCTTGTTTTCAGGAGCTACACCATAGAAATTGTACACTTTTATACCTCGTTTCTTCGCCTCACGAATTGCCTCCCACTGAATAATGTATGAGGCCGGGATTTTACTCGTAATGGAAGCACCATGATGATAAATGGCCTGATTTCCGTAAAAAAGTACGATGGCGCTAGCCAGAACCTTGCCTTCGTGAGTAGCGAGCAAAAGAAGGGCTTTTTGCTGGTCAGCAAATACTTCAAATTCTTCTGCAATCCCTTGGTGCGTTACGAACCCATGACGCTTTGAAGTTTCCTTATATAAACGGAAAAATAAAGAAAGATCCGCTGGATTTGAAGATTTTCTAACAGAAACGTTGAGTTTTTGTGCTAATTTAATTTCATACCGTGTTGTTTTTCGCATGCCCATAAGAAGTTCTTCCTCGCTTTTGTCCAAATCCAACACCCAACATCGTTCCCCATCAACTTCATGGATAGCCGCCGGCCGGAAATGCAAATGGGAAAACAATGTAGTGTGTTCTTCTGAATTGGCAATAAGCGGACTCACGCGGATAAACCATGCATGTTCTTGTCTTGCAAGCTTCTTCACATAATCAAGAATCGACTCCCAGCGTGTTTTTGTGTGTGAAACGAAGATTGGCCCGTGGCGAATATGTAAAAAGGTACCCCGCTTTGCAATTATCTTGACAACTTGAGCAATTCCGACCAGTTTGGAATCCTCAAAAAGTCCCAGTCGCCATATCTTATGCTCCAAGCGTTCCTGCACCTCTCCCCATAACCAGCTCTGGAAAAGAGCCTGAGGCGCATGGGTGGCTACAAACGTTTCCCATACTTCCTTTTGCTTGATCGGGGCGATCTCAAATTGCATGTTCCTATTGTATCATCTGGAGACACTTCAGCACTCTGGATACCTGTTTGGGGCCAATCCGCGTGGGAAGATTAATGATCGCACCAGAAGCGCGTTCTGCGTTCGGGCACGTGCCCTTCCGGTATCCCACGGCTTCATACGCCACCCCAGCCGGATCTATGACGTGGGAGTACCAATTGCCCAACAGGATCCCCTGTCTTTTGGCCTCGACAATCACGTTTTTCGGATTGGAAACCAACAAAGGGTATCGAAGGAATATGGCGCCATCCTGCCAAAGAACGGAACGTATTCCGTTCTTACTCTTCACCAGCGACTGATACTGCCGGGCCACCGTTCTTCTGTTCTGATTGTACCGGACAAGCTTGGTAAGCTGCTGGAGAAGCAAAACAGCCAAGGCATTAGGAAGTTTTGCCGGAAAACCGCTTGGCCGCAACCCGCGCTTTTCCTCCGGATAAACCGGGAAGGAAAGCAGATGAAGCCGTTGCAAAACGTAAAGAAGCAATTTTCCTACCCATAGATTGTACGACATCAAAATAACGGAGAAGGCGATCGGGTGCATCAATTGCTGAAAAATCCAAAAAAAATTCGGCATGGGGAGCGTTTCTTGAAATTGTTTTAATTTGGCATTTGGCATTTGGCATTTGGCATTGATAATGGCCATTCCGCCAAACACGCTTGATATCACTTTATCCCGTCCGAAGCTAAAAAATGCCGCATCGCCAAATGTTCCGACCTTTCTTCCGTTATACGTTGCTCCTAAGCTGTGCGCGCAGTCTTCAATAAGGAGAAGCTTGTGTTTTTGCGCTGTTGCCACCAGCGCATCCATGTCCGCAGGAATCCCAAATGTATGTTGGACAATGATCGCTTTTGTACGATTCGTTATTTTTCTCTCAACGTCTGCTGGGTCAATATTGAGCGTCGCATCGATATCTGCATATATTGGAGTTGCCCCTGCCCACCGTACGCTGTTGGGTACTGCCACGCAGGTAAATGCCTGAAGAAGTACTTCGTCCCCGACTCCTATGCCGAACGCCTTAAGCAAACCTAAAAGCGCCGATCGACCGCTGTTAAATGCCACCGCATCACTCCCGGGAAAATTGTTCCGAAACCACTCTTCCACCCAGCCTATCGCCTCTCCCCTCTTCCATTTCCACGGCAAACAGAGAGTTCTGACAGCCAACCAGACATCATCCGGTTCTGTATTAGGCGAAAGCGCACATGAAATTACTTGTTCAAACATAGCGTCAATACCCGCTCCGCTTCTTTGCCTTTAAAAAGCACCGTATCTCCTTTTTTTACGGTTTCCCGAATATACGAAGCAGCCGGCCGGGAAGATACGACGCGAACCTTATACTCTGCGCTAACTTCGCGTGCACCGGACAAAAAATGTTCATAAAAATTTTCGTTCGTCAACAAAACGTCGTCGCATACCCGTGCTGCTTCGCGTCCAACGGTTCTGTGACTTTCGGCTGCATATGCTCCCAATTCAATCATCGGTTGGATAACAAGAATTTTTCTGCCTTTGGTTTTTGCCAAAAAGTCTATTGCTGCCTGCGCGGCATCCGGATTATTGTTAAACGTGTCATTGATAAATATCGCCCCATGAGTTCCTTTCACCGGTTCCATTATTTTAGGAAAAGATTGAATGCGGGAAGCGGCTCGCACTGCTTCGGCAAACTCCATGCCTGCGGCAACTGAGCCGGCAATAGCTGCCAAAATATTACCGACTTGATGTGCACCCAAAACGTGTGCATTCAAACGAAGCGTCTGTTTTTTATACGTAATATTGGCCGTTATACTCGCCTCGTTGACCTCAATGTCGTGGGCCTCAAATGTGTCCATGCCTCGCTCTTGTTCCATAAGCGTGGTATACCACCACACAGCGTACCCCTCGCGTTTAGCCCGCTCTCCCATATGCCTGGTAAACGCATTGTCCGCATTGAAAATACCGATCTTACCCCCCCCAAGCCCCTGGATGAGTTCATACTTTGCCGCCATTGTGGCATCCAGACTCCCGAACAAATCCTGATGCTGTGCATTAATTGCCGTCACGATGCCGATGGTTGGTTGCACCATATCTGCCATAGCCCGGATTTCTCCCCGCTTATACGCTCCCATTTCAACGATAAACACTTGCGTATCGGGCGTCAGATGCTTGAGTACTGTTTCGGCTATCGCAATCGGAGAGTTTTTACTCGCTTCGGTTTTCAGCACCGTATAGTTTCTGGAAAGGATGGTGGCCAAAAATTCCTTCGTCGATGTTTTACCGAAACTTCCGGTGATACCGATCACCGTCATCTGCTTGTGATGGCGAAGAAGCTGCGTTGCACGACCGATAAGCAATCGGTGATACACAAATGTCGGAATATGAAATAGCCCAACGAGTATGCCCGTTACCGGAAATGTCAAAAGGTCTATGATGAGAAACCGCAGAAAAATGTGTGCCTGCACTATCATAAACAACAAAAAAAGAACGACAGCGCCCGTCGCAGTAAGCACAACGGTCTTGGGTGAAATCCGCGGAAAATGAAATGCCGGGAAAAAAATTCTCCGCCCTTGCGGAGTCCGTAGATGTATCACCATGCGGTCAAAACGGTATTCCTTCACATACCACAGGTGTACGTAGGAAACGAGATTTGCAAGTATCCGTATACTCCATGCCGCAGATACCGCAAAAAGCACGCTGTTCATAAGGATAGAAGAAACGCCGTTACATAATCCGCAAAAACTTTTGGATTTTTGAATGGAACGCCGTGGTCCTCTCCTTGCACGATTTCAAGTCTTGCGTCAGAAATTACATTTTTCATTTTTTCAGCAACCGATAGAGGCACAATCGTATCTGCCTCCCCCCACACCAATAAGCATGGCATGGTAACCGTACTCATGCTTTGCAACAAATCCTCTTGGACGATATGCTTAAATGTTTCCCGCATCACGCCTTCTGCCCGGTAAAAATCCCGGGCACCGACGAGGTAGTAGTACCAGCGACGGACAGTATCCTGCATGAGATGAAACGGCGGAAGAGAAAAAAATGCTTTTCCGATTTTCGCAAGAAGTATAAATAGCAATAGCTTTTTCCTGTTTATCGGGGTAAATCCCGGTGTTCCGGATAAAATAAGTGCTCGAACACTTTTTGGATACAAAAATTGGTATTTAAGCGCTACGCGCCCTCCAAATGAGTGACCAATCACTATCGGCTCCTGAATGGTATTTTTCGTAAGATAGTCGTGCAAAAACGCTGCATAATCGCTTAAACGTAACGGCTTTGCCGGCATGGTAGAGAGCCCGAAGCCGGGAAAATCAGGCGTAAAAACACGGTAGCCGCGTTTGGTAAGCTCTGCCGCAAGAGGTTCAAACGTACTCCCCGATAATCCCCACCCATGCAGCAGCACGATACTGGCGCGTTTCATAACCGTTAAGAAAGGGCTTTTTTAAGCTTTGGTGTTTTTTCCCAGGATGTACTCTGTTTTTTGTTGGCAGAACGACTGTTCCGGCAGATCGACGGAAAGGACGACTCCCGCTCCGACGAAACATTTCTCGCCAATTTTTACTCCCGGCATGACGCTGGCGTTAACCCCTATCCGGACGCCTGTTGCGATAATTCCTCCCAACTTATTTCTCCCCGTGGGTATTTTATGGTCTCCTTCACGTGTCGCAATTTCCCCGTCATCCAGCCGGAGATTGGCAAGCACTGCGCCGGATCCCATGCTTACCTCACCTTCCACAACGCTGTCGCCGATGTAATTGCTGTGGAACCAACAGCGGTCCCCGATATAACTTCGGGTTATATCCGTATTAAAGCCGGTGACGCAGTTACTGCCGATGTGGCTGGTTCGGATTATATTATTGTTCCCAACGATCGTGTTCTTGCCGATGTAGCATGGCCCCACTATCTTTGTGTTCTCAAAAATTTTCACTCCGTCATCAAGATATACATTTCCTTCGATCACGACGTGATCACAAATACTCACACCTTTCCCGCGATGTGACGCAAGTCGTGAAAGCAGGTATTCCATGCCGTCAAGCACATGCCAAGGGTACTTGAGCGATACGAAATTGCCTTCATACGGTTCCATCACAAACTCTTCATGTTGCGCAATGGTAGTGAGTGCGCGCTCATACGCATCATCACCTCCGGTTGTCCCCGTCCGCGTAAGCTCACCAAGTAAGACATCGCTACTCCGCACATAATGTCCGGATATGGCAACATACGGACTTGGAGCCTTGCCTTCACCCGGCTTTTCCGTGATGCCCACAATCCGATGATTCTCTATCTTGAGGTACCCGCCGGGGAAATACCTCTCGGTTTTCCAGCCCGGTATTACGCCAAACGCCCCGCTCGTCCTGCCGCGGGCAACAACGCGCTTGATAAGCCCGCTATCGGTGAGGTCATCGGCGATGAGTATGACTAGTTCGCTTCCGGCAATCTCGGAGGCTGCCGCAAGAAGTGCATCAGCCATACCCAATGGTTTTTGTTGTAATACGGTAACAGACGGAATAGGAAGTCCTACGGCGCCCAATGCATCACGATTGTTACGACCCGCGATAATAACCGCACGGGATACTTCTTTAGGAAGTACGTCACGTACGGAAAAATCAAAGAGTGATTTCCCAAAAAACGGGAATACTATTTTATTTGTGGTGAGGGGCCAAAATCTGCTTCCGGCGCCCCCGGCAAGCACCACTGCAACCAGCTCTCTCTTCATAAATTTTCCTCGCGCTTCCGAACAATCTGAGCACCAAGCGCATGGAACCTCTCTTCTATTCTCTCATATCCCCGATCAATTTGCTGGGCACCGTGTATATAGCTTTCCCCCGAAGCTGTCAGTGCTGCCAACAGAAGCGTTGCTCCTGCTCGCAGATCATCTATAGAGAGAACTGCATTATGCAGCACTGTGGGCCCCGCAATCCGTATGCCCTGGTGAAAGTCCGGGATCCGATCGCTCCAGTTAAAATTATAAAACTCTTCGGGTTTGTCTACGGCAGGGTCAAAAAATTCAATATTTGCTCCCATTTTTTGAAGCTCCGAAACATAGGAGAATCTGCTCTCAAAGACCGTTTCATGGATCGTCGATACGCCGTGGGCTTGTGTCATATAGAGGGCCCACGGTGCCTGCCAGTCGGTCATAAACCCGGGATGAGGACGCGTTATAATGTCTGTTGCCGTAACTAAGGTCTCCTGCCGGTAACGCGTCGTCGTCTGGTCAAGCGCTTCATATCTCCCACCGGCTTTCCGCAATGCAGCCAAAAATGAATCGAGGTGGGATCTCGCAGAATTGCGCACGACAATGCTGCCCCCCGTAACGCAAGCGGCGATGGCAAACGTTACCTCCTCATTGCGGTCGGGCATGAGACTATATTCGGTTCCGTGCAGCGTTTCCACCCCCTCAATAACAATCTCGCGGGGTTTCGTCCGCCTAATGTTTGCCCCCATCGCATTGAGAAAAGCAATGAGGTCATCCACCTCCACTTCCTCTGCTGCATTGTTAAGCACCGTCGTACCCTTTGCTAACACTCCGGCAAGAATGAGCGCTTCGGTTCCTGTATGGGTATTTTTGGGGAAACGAAACTGAGCACCGTGGAGGCGGGATGCCTTTGCATAAAAATACCCATCATCCGAATGATAGGAAATGGTGGCACCCATTTTTTGCAGTCCTTCTATATGCCGATTTATTGGCCGGGCGCCTATCCTGCACCCGCCCGGGTTGGGAATCTGTGCACGGCCGTAGCGCGCAAGAAGCGGCCCTATGACGAGTGATGACGTCCGAAGGCGCGCTCCGATTTCAAGCGGTACCGTCGTTTCCCGGAGATTCCCGTTTTTTATCCGAACTGTGTGATGGGAGAGTGATACGGAAACACCTAAGCTTTTCAAAAGCTCAAGCATCGATACCACATCGGCGATATGAGGTACGTTGTGCAGAAGAATTTCTTCGTCCGTAAGCAGACTCGCCACGATCGCCTTGAGTGCGACGTTTTTTGCCCCAGCAATCGTGACTTCACCGCTCAAAGGATGCCCGCCGGTCACAATAAGTGTTTCCATGGATATGTTAAAACTCGCCAACTCTGACGATTTCTTCCTCCAGCATCACCCGAAACTGCCGTTTAACTTGTTCTTTGGCTCTAGTAATTAATTGTATCACATCCCAAGCCCGCGCTCCCCCGCGGTTGATGATGAAATTTGCATGCACCGGAGAAATTTGTGCCCTGCCGATGCTCACCCCCTTGAGCCCCGCGTGATCGATGAGAAAACCCGCTGATGTAGTTGCCTCAGGGGTAGCCGCGGTTATCGCCTGCGCTTTGGAAATATTGCGGAATGTACACCCGGGGCTAAACACTCCCTGTGGTTGAGTTTGTCTCCGATACGCAATTGCAGCATTTGCCGCATCCCAAAGCGTACTCTTCTCGCCCTGCCGAAGGCGAAATACAACTCGCACAACGATATCCCCTGTTTTTTGGACGGAACTGGTATCATACCCGAACTGAAAGTATGGTTTGGCTACGGTTCGCTGCTCATTGTTAGGCGTCAGAATTTCCGCCTGGTACACGGCGTCTCCCACATACCCCTCCGGGTGCGTCCATTTTGAATTCATGTATATGGCGCCGCCCACCGTACCCGGAAGTCCCAGGTGCATCTCGAGCCCTGCGAACCCCTCTTCTGCTGTAAACCGAACGAGTTTATTCATAGTGACGCCGGAATCTGCCTCCACATACACGTTCCCGCGAGCTTCACCGCCTTTGAGCGTTCCCTTCATACCGCGGATGAAAATCCGCGATGTGCTGTTTTTCACTACAAACCCCCGAATACCTTTATCTCCAATCAGAATGTTTGACCCCCCGCCCAGCACCCAAACAGGGATACCAAGTTTGCGACTCGCACCAACGGCCGCGACCAATTCTTCAATCGTCTTTGCATCATAAAACAGATCCGCAGGCCCGCCGATCTTAAACGTGGTATACGTCGCAAGCGGCTCGTTTTCCTTTACCTTATCCCCCAAAACACCTTTGAGTTTTTGATACTGAGTATTCATAGTTGATCTTTTAAAAATCTTTTACTCCACGTGTATATATCCCCTGCTCCCATAAAAAGTATCACGTCACCCTCTCGTATGTGTTGTCGCAGGTACATCGCGGTTGTTTCATAATCCTTGGTGTAAACCACGTGCGGTTGATGCTTTTCGATTTCGCGAGCAAGCATGTGACTGGAAACTCCTAATGTTTCATGTTCGCGGGCTGATGCATAAATATCGGCAATTGCCACGATATCTGCATCATGGAAACTTTTGACAAAATCACCGAACAGGGCATACGTACGCGAATAGGTGTGCGGTTGAAATACTGCAATGATCCTAGCCTTCGGGTACCATGCCCGGGCTCCGGCAAGGGTTGCCTGGATTTCCTTCGGATGATGGGCATAGTCGTCATAGATGCGAGTGCCGCGCGCTAAGCCAATTTTTTCAAACCTGCGTTTCGTTCCGCCAAAGGTAAGGAGTCCTTCGCGTATACCTTCCCAAGATACCCCGACCGTGCGGCATGCAGCCGCTGCCGCAGCGGCGTTTGCGGCGTTATGCCTTCCCGGAACCTTCAGTGCAAATTCGCCCACAATGGTCCCCCGATCCGCAAGCGTAAAAAATGTCCGCTCGTTGCCAAATCCTACATGCGTTATCCGGATATCCGCGGCGGGCGTGAAACCATAGAGAATAATATCCTCGGGGACAGCATGAAGCACCTTACTCGCCGGATCATCGGCATTTATGATCGTTGTACGAAGCCCCCGTTCCCGCCGGCTAAGTTTTATAAACGCCTGTTGTACTTCTTCCAAATTCGCGTACACGTCGGGGTGATCAAAATCAATGTTGGTCACAACAACTACTTCCGGCGTCTGCCAAAGGAATCGCGGTGTGGGATCGTGGTGCGGGTCAGTCACATACTCGTCTGCCTCGGCGACAAACCAATCTCCATTTCCTTTGTGCCCGGGAGGTCCGAGTCCGAATATTTCCCCGCATCCGGCAGCATACGAAGGATCAAAACCGGCGTGGGCAAGAATGGTCGCTATCATGGCCGTGGTGGTTGTCTTGCCGTGGCTCCCGGCAACGGAAATCTGGCGTTTGCTCCCCATCACATCGCCGAGGGCCCTTCCGTGGGGCAATATCGGGATACCCCGTAAGACTGCCTCCTCAACTTCCACGTTTTCTCTCCCCTCATGGGCGCCGGTAAAAATCACCAGATCCGGGTTCGTTTTTTTGATGTGTGACGCATCAAATCCGGGAAGTACTTTAATTTTTGCTTTCGCAAGCACTTCATCACTGGGAAATTCCTCGGCAACGTCCGATCCGCTTACACGGTAGCCCGCTTCACCGGCCCACACCGCAAGGGCCGCCATCGCCACCCCTTTGATACCCACAAAATGAATGCGCCGTATGGTTTTCCAATCAATGGGCATATCCTATCACCCCCAATATCTCACCGAATGTTTCACCGGTGTCTTTTCGGTAGGAAAAAAACGTATCAACCTGGCAGGATGTACAGGTGATTGCTACATCAATATGATCTGCTGATATTCCTGCTTCCAGTAGTTGTTGAACGTTGGCATACCCAAGATCCAGATGGGGTGCGCCTTCTATATGAGACATTATGCGTGGATCACTGTTGAACATTTTCACAAATTGACCGGCGCGTTCTTCAGGGACGCTATAGCAACACATCCCGATATGCGGCCCGACGGATACGAGAATACGCTCCGTATCTGCGCCCACCGATTTCATGGTATCAATAAGGCGGGTGGCTATGCTACCCAGCGTCCCTTTCCAACCGGCGTGGGCAACACCAATAACGGAAGCATCTGGATCAACGGCAAGTATTGGCACGCAATCAGCAACCCGCACAGCTAAACCGCTCATTCCATTATTTTTTTTATATACTAAGCCGTCCGTTCCGAAAACCTTTTTCTCCAGATCCCTATCGGTAACTATGTGGATCTTATTTGCGTGAATTTGTTCCGAAAAAACGAGACTGCTTAGGTTTAGACGTAAGAAGTTCAAAAACGTTTCCCGATTTTCGTTTTTCCGCATGTCCCCAAGACGGCGGCTGGAATACCCATGAACCAATCCGGTCACGGAAAGAAGAAGGTCCGATTGCCAGATACCGGCTGATGTTTGTTTAAGCATGGTTCGTGCTCATTTGTTTTAGGATCTTGCGCACTTCCTCCTGATCACTCCATGGATATTCTACATTCCCCCTACAAAGACTTTGCTCATGCCCTTTACCGGTAACAATGACGACGTCTCCTGTTTGTGCCTGACGAAGAGCGAAGTCTATCGCGTCCTTGCGGTTCGGAAAGCGGTGAACGGGCCGGTTGTGGGTAATCCCTGCTGCAATCTGATCCATGATCGTTTCCACGTTTTCCGTTCGATAATCTTCTTCTGTCAGTACAATCATATCGGCATAGCGGCTCGACGCCTTTCCCATAAGCGGACGTTTCGTGCGATCCCGAAGCCCGGCGCTCCCGAAGACATGAATGAGGTGTTTTTTCGTCATCGTGCGGCAGGTTTTCAGTACCCGGTCGATCGCATTGGGAGTGTGGGCAAAATCAACGATGACGGTAAAGGGCTTGCCCACAATCACTTCCATTCTTCCGGGAACTCCAGGAAATTGCGCAATCGCAGCTTGAGCTGTTCTATGAGGAATTCCTAAAACATTTCCAACTGCCAGTGCCGCCAAACAGTTATACCGGTTAAACTCGCCGGGAAGAAGAGTTTTAAAAGGGTGGGTTTTTGGCGTCACATTGGCATCGCGGCGGATCCCATAGGTGACAAGTTTCTTGCGGCGGAGCTTCGTAATTATTTTATTATAAACTTCCGCCTCATCACGATTGATGACTGCTACGCGGCTTCGCCGTAGGAGAGATAGTTTTGTTTTGAGATACTCTCCGAATGTCTTATGCCAATCCAGGTGCTCATGGGTAACATTGGTCAGTACTCCCACGGCAAAACGCACACCAAACACCCGATGTTGGGCCAGAGCGTGTGATGTGACCTCAAGGACCATGTGCGTATCACCGTGATCTACCGCCTCCCGCAAATATTTTTGTACCCAAAACGCACTCGGCGTCGTGACGTGGAAACCGGTGTCGTAGGACGTTCCCGCAATCTGCGCGTGGACAGAAGAAATCATCGAGCATGTATATCCCGCTTTTTTCAAAATTTCGTAAATGAGGGTCGTTGTGGTGGTCTTGCCGTCCGTACCGGTGACTCCGATCACCGTAAGTCTCCTGGAAGGAAACCGAAACCAGAGTACCGCAGCCATCGCCACCAGCAGATGATATAGCCCCTTGAGGCTCCGTACCATAGATTCAATTATACCACGAGACCGTGCCAAATCCGTGCTGGGATCAATATTGCGGTGGCAACCCAAGGGCATGGAAAAGATCGCGCGCGATCGCAAAAAACAGGGGAGCCGCGGTTTCTGAGCCCCATGGAGAACTCGTAGGCTCCCGCAACGTCACGAGCATTACAAATTTTGGGTCGTCCGCCGGGGCAAAACCGACAAACGATGCAATCGTTTTCTTTTCATCATAATGGCCGGCAACCGGAATCTGGGCGGTACCTGTTTTACCCGCAATGCGGTAACCTTTGGGTTTTGCCCATTTCGCCTCACCGTTGTCCACTGCCGCTATCATCATCTCCGTGATGATGTTAGCAGTAGCGGGCCGGAGAACCTGAATCACTTTCTTCGGTCTGACGGTCACACTGCGCCCCCGTCTGTCCCGTATTTCTTTCACCATGTGCGGCTCCATAAGGAAACCGTCATTGGCAATCGCTCCCACCGCCCGAACCATCTGGATCGGCGTTACGGCTATACCCTGTCCGAACGATGCGGTCGCAAGGTCAATTGGTCCCCACTCACTGTCTTTTCGCAGCTGTGGCGAACTTTCTTCTTCGACATCTGTCCCGGTCGGCGCTCCGAACCCAAAATTCCTGATATACGACAGAAGCCTTTCCTTTCCGAGCTTGCCGGCTACATACGTCATCCCGACGTTTGAGGAATACTCCAACACCTTGGTCATACTTATGGTCCCGTGGTACTGATCATTCCAGGTGCGTATACTGTACTCTCCGATCTGGACCGGACCGGTTTCTTCCATCGTCGCGGCAGGAGTCACCAATTTCTCCTGGATGGCCGCCGCCATCACGAGTACCTTAATTGTCGATCCCGGTTCATAGGCACTTGCGACAATCGGGTTCTTATACAACGATTTTTCAAAAACTCTAAACTTCTGCGGATCATACGAGGGGTATGCCGCCATAGCCAGAATGCCTCCGGTCTTTGGGTCCATCACCACCACCGACCCTTCGCTTGCGCCATACTTTTTCATCCCTTCCTGCAAGCGGCGCTCCACTATCCCCTGAACCGTTCGGTTGATCCACAAAACCAACGTTCTGCCGTCCTCCGCCTCAATCCGTGTCGCATCACCGACCAGGATTGGCGATCCCCGAACGTCTTTTTCCATCATTTGCATACCGTCTTTACCCCGCAGTTCGCGATCATAATATCCCTCCAGGCCGAAATACCCCTTATCCTGACCGTTTGCATCAGACCCGACGAACCCCAACGCTTGAGCTGCCATTGAGGCCTCCGGATAATACCGTTTTGGCTCTTTTTCAAACCCCAGGCCAGTCAACTCCAACGATTTGAGCACACTCATCTTCGGAGCTTCCACTTTATGGGCAATCGGCACCCAAAACCGGTTGGGATCGGACAGTTGGGCTGAAAGCAGTTGCCCATCCAACTCCAGCACCGACGACACCGAACGGACAAATGCGTTCATGTCTTTTATGCGCTTCGGTTCAGCGTACACAAGATACGCCGGCTGGTTCATAACCAAAGGACTCCCGTCCGAAGAAAGAATTCCGCCGCGAGCAGCAGGAAGTGAACGCTCCACGACGTACTGAGACGCAGCTTGAGCCCGCAGCTCATCCCCTTTCACCAGCGTCCAATACAGCAATCGCAGCGCGATGGCGATGAACAAAGCAACAAAGAGGCTAAAAATAGCCCATATTCGCCACATAGAAGAATATTAGCGCACGTTGAGCGCAAAGGGAAATTGATCCGCTCCGATGGTGAGGTACTGCTCCGGCTCCACAAATCCGAGTTCGCTTGCTCTGGCGCTCACCGTCAGAAGCGACGATGCAGAAGCTACGTCGCCAACCAACTGTTCATTTTCTTCACGTAGTTGATTGATACGCTCGTCTATGACGCGCACTTCGCGGCCAAGACTGGCCAAATGATTAGTAAGCACAAATTCAATCAGAATGCCACTGATAAGAATAAGCGGAAGGCTGGAAGAAATAAACCATGTCATTCGACGGATCATAGGTTTGTCGCAATTCTCAGTTTTGCGCTTCTGGCTCTCCTGTTACTCTCTATTTCTTTCCGGGCCGGTCGGATGGGGCTTTTCGTGATAATGTTCATATTGCTTTGTTTCAAAAATCCTTTGACGATGCGATCCTCCAATGAATGAAAACTTATGACTGCTAATCTTCCGCCGGGAGCCAATACGTTTACTGCTCCCGCCAATCCCTCCCGCAGCGCAACAAGCTCATCATTGACGACAATCCGAATGGCCTGAAAAACGCGGGAAAGCGAATGTTTGCGCAGTCCCGTTGGCACAACGGTTTCAATGATTGCCGCAAGCGCACCGGTCGTTTCAATGGGTTTCACACGACGGGCGCCCACAACAGCATGAGCAATTGGCCCAGCCAACTCTTCCTCACCAAATTTTGCAAAAATTTCATAAAGCTCCTCCTCGGATGCCGTATTGATAAGATTTGCTGCGGTTTTTCCTTCCGTCTGGTTCATCCGCAAATCCAAGGGCGCTCCATCGAACCGCCAGCTGAACCCCCGCTCCATCGTATCCAGATGGTGACTGGAAACCCCTAAATCAAAAAGTACGCCATCAACCTGCCCAAACCCGTTTTCTTTTGCAATCCGCTCAATATCCCGAAAATTCCCCTGAATAATCTTTACGTCTTCGCCCCATTTGGCATTTGGCATTTGGCATTTGGCATTCTCAATCGCGTATTTAATGGCCTCTGGATCTACATCAATACCAAGTAACTTCCCTCCACGCTTCACAATCTCCCACCCGTGCCCTCCTCCTCCAACCGTCGCATCGATGTACCGCTTGCCCGGTGTCACACCCAGCCCCTCCGTCACTTCGCTCAGCATTACCGGCGTATGAAATGTACTCATACGCTTTGCAGGTTTACGGCGTATTTCTTCCAACGGGCACGGTCCCAAATCTCAAAATGGTCGCCGGCGCCGATCACGACAACTTCCCGGGTCACTCCTGCGTATTCCTTGAGCAGGGCAGGCAGAAGAATACGACCTAGCTTGTCGATCTCTACTTTTTCGGCCGCGGCAAAGAGGTAGCGTCGAAGCTGCCTTCCTTTGCTGTCGGTCACCGGCGTGTCAAGGTGCTTACCAGCCTCCCGCTCCCAACTTGCCTTATCAAATCCAAAAATACACGGTTCAAATCCTTTCGCCAGTACCACTTCCCGTTCTTCAAATTCTTGCCGCATTTTTCTTGGGAGCGTCACACGGCCCCGATCATCCAACGCATGGTCGTATTCCCCAAGGAATAGGTTCATGACCCGATTCTACCACTTCTTCCCACTAATATCCATAGTCTCCCATTTTTCACGGGTTGTCAAGTGCCACTTGACATTTAACAACACAATTTATAGAATATCGCTTGCTGATCAGCTTGCTATGAATTTTCTGGAAAGAAATCTTCGAGGTGTTTGTTTTCATCATTATAATTATGCCTATCCTGGTGAACAGCCAGAGGGTATTCGACAGCGAATCCGCCAAGGAATCGGTGGGCCAAAAAACTTAGAAGTAGACGCAGAGGTGCATGGCCACCTTCATGTTCCCAAAGGAACAAAATTAGCGTACGCTGATGAGTATCCAATGTCATTCGGAAAAGAACGGTGGCTGGTTAAGCTTACCGAAATATCTGATCTCCAAAGTCACATGATCGTTCCCGAAGACTCAAATGAAGGATATGAAATCCAGGGGGTTTGTGTTAGAAGAATCGAAGAAAGTGCTTCTACCTGAAACTGATTCTCAAAACGGTAAGTAATTATCCCTGAAGCCAGAAGTAACCATTTATAATTCGTAGTCTTTGGAGAACTGGCTCTTTTTGCCTGCCGTATCGGTGAATTCCAGAGTGACGGAGATTTTTTTGACCCCTACATCCGGCTTGCAGTCATTTTTAGAACACGTACCCAGATACACTTCACGCTCAAATGCATCCTTCCCTGCTACATCAATCGGCTTACTGCCGGAATTGACGCCTTTGATAAGCCCTTGGCTTTCGTACGTAAGCTCGTAGGCGACGGTGGTATATGTTCCTCCCATTCCGGATACTTCCAACGCCACCGTATTGGCCCGGCTTCTGCTTTTCACCAACTGCACGCTGACGGTAGCATCTACCGGAACCACCTCTTCGCTGGGCACATCCTCAACGACCGTTTGTGCTTGTCTGGAGCGAGAAATACTTTTGACCACAACGACTCCCGTTATAACCACGAGCGCTGCAAGAATTCCAAAAAGCAATGGTTTCTTAGGCATACGATTCCTCCTTTAATTTCTCCTCAATATAAGCCACTAATTTACCGATATTCACGCGATCCTGCTTGGTCGTATCCCGATCACGCACCGTCACCGTATCATCCTTGAGCGTATCATAATCTACGGTCACGCACCACGGGGTACCGGCCTCGTCCTGCGAAAGATAGCGCTTGCCGATATTTCCCCGATCGTCCCAGGCAGTCACAAAGGATTTTTTGAGCATCGCGTAGATTGTTTGCGCCTTCGCCATAAGCTCCGGCTTGTTTGCAACAAGCGGAAATACGGCGACCTTCACTGGTGCAAGACGGG
>CAYIWI010000004.1:0-28945 GCA_964367065.1 uncultured Gammaproteobacteria bacterium | reverse complement strand
TTCGGGACTTCAGCAGTATCCGGATATCGTCAAGCGCTATTTTGGCACCATTATTCCTGCGGCAGACAATAAATTTGCAGCGCTCAACAGCAGCGTGTGGAGCGGCGGGTCGTTCGTTTATGTGCCGAAAGGTGTAAAAGTAGAACTTCCCTTACAAGCTTACTTCCGTATCAATGCGGCCAACATGGGGCAGTTTGAGCGGACGCTCATTATCGCAGAGGAGGGAAGCTTTGTTCATTACGTGGAGGGTTGCACGGCACCGATTTATACAACGGATTCGCTGCACAGCGCGGTGGTGGAAATCATCGTTAAAAAGGGCGCCCGCGTGCGGTACACGACAATCCAAAATTGGAGTAAAAACGTCTATAACCTCGTCACGAAGCGGGCAAGAGTTGAAGAAGAGGGGATCATGGAGTGGGTAGACGGAAATTTAGGAAGTAAGCTTACGATGAAGTATCCGAGCGTCTTTCTTGTGGGTCGAAAGGCAAGAGGTGAAATTCTCTCCATAGCGTATGCGGGATCGGGGCAGCATCAGGATGCGGGAGGGAAAGCCATTCATGCGGCCGCAGAAACCACGTCGCAGATAATTTCCAAATCCATAAGCCGCGGCGGAGGACGCACGTCCTACCGGGGACTGGTACAGGTATACCCGGGCGCCAAAGGCGCAAAAAGCAAAGTGGTGTGCGACGCGCTTCTTTTGGATGAAGCATCACGATCCGATACATATCCAACGATGAAAATTGACGAGCAGGATGTGACGATAGAGCACGAGGCAACGGTTTCAAAGATCGGGGACGAACAGATGTTTTATCTCACGAGCCGCGGCATTACCAAAGCACAGGCACAGTCCATGATCGTCAACGGCTTCATCGAGCCGATCGTGAAGGAATTGCCCTTAGAATATGCAGTGGAGATGAATCGTTTGATTGAATTACAAATGCAAGGCTCAGTCGGATAGTGATATGGAAACAAAAATTGTCGGAACGAAAACGGATATTCAGGAAGTTCCCGAAGGAACTTCATCGTTTCATTATGAAGTTGGCGAATGCGGCAATTTTACACTCCTGTTACTTGCTTTGGGGCGGGTACCATCATCGGTGGAAGCGACCATCCGGTTAGTGGGAAAAGGGGCCTGCGCGACTATTGTGGGGATTATCATCGGGAAGGGCAATTCCTCTTTCAGTCTTCATACGGAACAGCAGCATGAAGCTCCGGAAACGACCAGTACTCTACTCGTGAAAACTGTATTAACAGATCAGGCGACCTGCCGTTATGACGGAGGCATCCGCGTGGAAAAACAAGCACAGAAAACCGATGCATACCAGCGCAATGAGAACTTGCTGTTATCAGATAAAGCCCATGCAGAAAGCAAACCCAGCTTAGAAATTCTTGCCAATGACGTGCGGTGTACCCACGGGGCGACTGTGGGCCATATACCGGAAGACCAGCTCTGGTATTTGGCAACCCGCGGGATCGGAAGGACTACGGGCGAGGAGTTGGTTGTATCCGGATTCTTAAAAAGCGCGGTGGAGAACGTAGGAGATGAACAGACGAGAGCACGCGTGGTAGGGTGGATAGACCGTGCGATGTATAATGATAAATAATAATAGACTTATGGTTGAGTTTATCGCAGTTATCAAGACGTCAGAGCTTCCCAGCGGCAGCATGAAAACCGTCACGGTGGCCGGCAAACGCATCGCCGTGGCAAACGTGGATGGCGAGTATTTTGCGGTAGATGACACGTGCACGCATGCCCAGTGTTCACTGGGGAGCGAAGGATTTTTGGACGGTGCCACGATTACCTGCGGCTGCCACGGTGCGCAGTTTGATGCAACCACCGGTAAAGTACTTGCGCTGCCTGCGGCAGCCGATATTCCTTCCTACAGAGTGAAAGTAGAGGGCGATGAGGTAATGGTTTCGGTATGATGGATGCATCTGCAATACAAAAGGATTTTCCCCAACTGCGGCGGCACGTCCGCGGAAAGCCGCTTATTTATCTTGACTCGACCGCCACGTCGCTGAAACCCACGGCAGTCATCAATAAAATCAACGAGTATTATACGAAATACTCCGCAAACATTTTTCGCGGTATCTACAAAATATCAGAGGAAGCAACGGCGCAGTATGAAGATGCCCGCACGCGGGTGGCCCAGTTTATTCATGCATCCAAACCCGAAGAGGTCGTGTTTACCCGCAATACGTCGGAAGCCATCAACCTGGTTGCATACACATGGGGAAGGTCGAACTTGAAGCGTGGCGACGCAGTGGTGGTAACGATCATGGAGCACCATTCCAATTTTGTGCCGTGGCAGCAGATGGCAAAAGAAAAGGGTTTAGAGTTTAGGGTATGGGGTTTAGACAAAGATGGAACGTTGAATTTGAAGAAACTGGATACGTTTATTACTCGAAGAACAAAATTACTCGCAATCACCGCCGTGTCCAATGTTATCGGGACAATCAATCCGGTCAAAACCATTGTTGGAACAGTGAAAAAACTCAATCCGAACTGTTTGGTGTTAGTGGATGCTGCCCAGGCTGTCCCTCATATGCCGGTCGATGTACAGGATTGGGGAGCGGATTTCTTGGCGTTTTCCGGACATAAGATGTTGGGGCCGACGGGTATCGGGGTATTGTGGGGGAGATTTGAGCTTCTTGAAGAGATGCCGCCGTTTCTTTTCGGCGGCGATATGATCCGCGAGGTGCATGTGGGAGAGACCATATTTAACGGAGTGCCGCATAAGTTCGAAGCAGGTACGCCGCACATTGCCGGCACCACCGGCTTGGGAGCTGCAGTGGATTACCTTACCGCACTGGGGATGGATGACGTGCGCGCTCACGAAGAAGCCATTACTGAGTATGCGATGAAAAATCTGTCGGATATGAAAGGAATCCGCATCATCGGTTCGCACGATACAGCGCATTGCGGCGGGGTGATGTCGTTTACGATGGACGGCATCCATCCGCATGACGTTGCACAAATTCTGGACCAAGACAATATCTGTATCCGCGTGGGGTTTCACTGCGCCCAACCGTTGCACGAATACCTCAAGATCGGCCCAACCTGCCGGGCTTCATTTTATGTGTATACGACAAAGGAAGACATCGATGCGCTGGTGAAAGGTTTGGAAAAAGTAAGAAAGATATTTCAATAACTGATTTCTAATTTCCAAACAGCTAATTTCTAATCAATATGGACATGTACCGTGAACAAATCCTGGATCATTACAAACACCCGCGGAACTTCGGGACGTTGAAAAAATCCGACGCGAAAGCGTCTGCATATAACGCGACGTGCGGGGACAAAATAACTATCGAGATTCAATGCCAAATGATGAATGCTAAATGCCAAATTAAGGACATTAGATTTAATGGGGAGGGGTGCGCGATAAGTATGGCCAGTGCTTCTATGCTATCGGAAAAAGTCAAAGAGATGACGCTCGATGGCATTATGAAACTCAATACAGAGAATATATTGGAGATGCTCAATACAACGCTCACGCCGTCAAGGATAAAATGTGCAACCCTCCCTCTTGAAGTATTGCAGAAAGCCGTGGTATCCTTAAATCCATAATTTTATGGATGACAATGACCCTAAAGTGACTCGGAAAATTCGAAAACTGACGATGCACATTGATCGGAATTTATGCATCGGTGCTGCTACGTGCGTGGCAATAGCTCCCAAGGCATGGGCGCTGGACGATGAGGCAAAAGCCATTATCCTGGATACCGCAGATGCCGAAACGGACGAGACGCTTCTTGAAGCTGCCAAAGGATGCCCGGTCATGGCCATTTTCCTCACCGACGAAACAGGGAAACAGATTTTTCCCTAGTACTCAGACGCGCTGAGGTCGGCATGCCGTGGTTCTCGCACCGTCAAGGTCCAGACCGTATTCTCTCCAGGATGTTTCTTTTGCCAAGGCCATGACGGTGCTTCGAAACGGCACGCCTCTCCGCGCGTCGCTGCATGATTTTTCCTTTGTCTGCCGACTCCACATATATCTTCGGTAAAATGTGATACGCTTATATCTATGGTACAAAGTGTGACGTGGAAAATCGGCGGAGAGGCGGGATTCGGCATTATGTCTTCGGGCACCATGCTTGCCCGCGCATTTTCGCGCGCCGGGTATCACATTTTTGCCACCAATGAATACCCCTCGCTTATCCGCGGCGGCCACAACCTCGTGACGGTGCGTATTGCAACGGAAAAATTTGAAGCAATGAACCGTGACGTGCATATCCTCGTGGCCCTTAACAAAGAAACGATTGATTTACACAAAACAGAGGTAAGCGAAGGGGGATTGGTGATCTTTGATCCCAAAGACGGTGAGCGGAAGGAAAGCGATTTTCCGAAAAAAATTATATTACTTGCAGTGCCGCTTAAAGACCTGGTACAACAGTTACACGGCGAACCGGTGATGCGCAATACGGTTGCCCTTGGCGCAACCGTTGCACTCATAGGCGCGGATTTTGAAATGTTGGCATCGGTGATCCGCGACCAATTTCGCAAAAAGGGCGATGAGGTGGTCAATCAAAACATGAGAATTGCAAAAGCAGGATATGATTACATCAAGAAGACATTTGGCAATGAAACGTCGATGTACCTGGGTAAAGTACAGAAGAAAGAAGATCAATTAGTAATCAATGCGAGCGAAGCAGTAGGGATTGGCGCAGTGCGTGCCGGACTTAAGTTTGCCGCAATTTACCCCATGACGCCGATCAATGCCCTCATTACCTATCTTGCCGATCACGCCAAGCAGTTCGGGATCGTGTACAAACAGCCGGAAGATGAAATTGCCGGCATCAATATGGCCATCGGAGCTTCAGTTGCCGGGGTGCGCAGCATGGTGGCAACCAGCGGCGGAGGGTTTGCCCTTATGGTGGAGGGACTTTCTCTTGCCGGCATGATCGAGGTACCGCTCGTTATTGATCTGGGGATGCGCGTGGGGCCTGCCACGGGTATGCCCACCTGGACAGAGCAGGGAGAGCTCTTGTTTGCCATCTACGCCGGACACGGAGAATTTCCGCGTATAGTCCTGGCTCCGGCAGATGCCGCAGAAGCGTATAGCCTGACAACTCATGCATTTAACTTGGCAGACCAATATCAGGTGCCGGTATTCCTGCTCACCGATAAATACATCAACGAAAGCCAGTGGTGCGTCCCGGTATCCCAATTGAACGGAGCGGTTGTCATAGACCGCGGCAAGCTTGCCCTTGGCAACCTTCCCGCTTTGGATGGCGAGTCGTCTTTTCCCCGCTACCGAAATAATACGGACGACGGCGTTTCACCCAGATCTGTTCCGGGAGTTGCCGGCGGCCGGTACTTTGCCAATTCATATGAACATGACGAGGCGGGTCACGTGACAGAGGATGCCACAAAACGCGCGGCAATGGTTGCCAAGCGCCTGAAAAAACTTCATGCGATACAGCATATTGCACAGCAGCCGGCAGTATTCGGAGATCCTGATGCGCAGTTGACATTTGTTTCCTGGGGATCATCCCGGGGGCCGATTTTGGAAGCCATGAAATTGCTTGGAAAAAAGGGGGGAAAAGCGCGGCTTATCCATTATTCTTGGCTTTATCCATTTCCCAGCGAAGAAACCCTGAAGCTGTTATCTCCCGCTACACGGCTTATTGATGTAGAACAAAATGCCACCGGACAGCTCGCAACGCTTATCCGGCAGCATACAGGTATTCTTATAAAAGAAAAATTGCTGAAATACGACGGCAGGCCATGGTACCCGGAAGAAATTGTGGAAAAAGTGATATGAGCTCGATAACTGCTGATTCATTTAAGACTGGTTTTTTGCCTACCTGGTGCCCGGGGTGCGGAGATTTCGGCATCTGGATGGCACTCAAGCAGGCGCTTGCCCAGCTTGGCATCGGTCCGGATGATGCCGCGATCGTGTACGGCATAGGCTGCCACGGCAACATGTATGACTGGATGAATACGTATGCCGTCGAAGGCCTCCACGGACGGGCACTGCCGGTAGCCCAAGGGGTGAAACTGGCTAACCATAAACTTCCGGTGATTGTGGTTTCCGGCGACGGAGACTGTCTGGGAGAAGGGGGCAACCATTTTATCCATGCAGCGAAACGCAACCCCGACATTACTGTCATTATCCACGACAATCAGGTGTACGGTCTCACCACCGGACAGGCCTCGCCCACCGCCCAGCAGGGGTTCAAAACCAAGTCCACGCCGGAGGGAGTAACGGATGAGCCGGTGAACCCGCTGACTCTCGCCATTACGGCAGGAGCAACGTTTGTGGCGCGCGGATTTGCGGCAGACTCGCCGGGACTTACCCAACTGTTCGTTGATGCGATATCGCATAAAGGGTTTGCCGTGGTCGATACGCTCCAACCCTGCGTGACGTTTGATCGCGTGCACACGTATGCGTGGTACAGAGAGCGCCTCTATCAGCTTAAACAAGAGGGGTATCGCGCCGACAATAGGCTGGGGGCTCTCGAGAAAGCGCTGGAATGGGGAGACCGGATCCCGTTGGGTATTTTTTACCAAGAAACCAGACTCACCAGTGAAGACCGTGAACCGGCATTGACCGGTGAGCCGCTCGTGTCCGCTTCTGCCGGAACAGTGCAAGCGGACGAGCTTCTCAAAGAGTTTATTTAACCTGTTGACAGGATTTTTAGCACTTGATATACTAGAGTGCCAAAATAGCACATGGTATGGACGCAATAGAAAAACCCATCGATCAAATCCTTCCGGTGGTTCCCATCCGGGACGGCATAGTATTCCCCGGCACGGAGATGATTTTGACCTTCGGCAGGCAGCGCTCGGTGTCAGCCATTGAAGCCGCCCAATCATCGGGTAAGAAAGTCGTCCTAGTCATGCAGAAGAACTCCAATATCAACGACCCCACGCCCTCTGACCTCTATCAGGTGGGAACAGTCGGAGAGATCACGCAGATGATGAAAAACGAGGGAGAAATTAACGCGCTTGTGCGCGGGCTTGCGAAAGTGGAACTATCATCGTATGAAGCGGTAGAACCGTTTTTTGTGGCGCGCGTCTTAGAAGTAGGCGATGTCGTGGAAGACAACGATGAAGTACGGGCGCTCTTTAACCATTTAACCAGTGAACTTCGGCGGGCGGTCAAACTGGGCAAAACCATGGATTTTCTGACGTTCATGAATATTATGTCCGGCGTCACCCCCCTGGTGTTGTCCTATCAAGTCGCAAGTGTACTGGATATTAAGCCGTCTGAGCGTCAGGAACTGTTAGAGCTTGCAAGTGTCAAAGAGAGACTGGAAAAGGAAGTTGGCCATTTATCCCGGGAGCTCAAAATTCTCGAGTTGGAAAAAAAGATTGCGACCAAAACGCAGGAAAAATTTGATAAAAACATGCGCGAGCAGGTACTGCGGGAACGCATGAAAACCATTGAAAAGGAACTGGGCGAAGATGATGAGAATAAAGAGGTGAAAGAGCTTGCCGATAAAATCAAAAAAGCCGGGATGCCGGAAGAGGTACGTCTGAAAGCCGAAAAAGAGTTGTCGAGGCTTTCCCAAATGTCACAGTACAACCCGGAATCGTCCTACGTGCGTACGTACTTGGACTGGCTGGTGGAGTTGCCATGGGCTGTGGCTAGCCCCAATAATGTGAACATCACCGATGCAGAGCGGGTGCTCAACGAAGATCATTATGGCCTCAAGAAAATCAAAGAGCGGATCCTGGAATACTTGGCAGTCATGAAACTTCGCGCTCACGCTCAGGAAGAGGACGAAAAAGCCGCAGCCGTGGTGGTCCAAGCCCCAGGAAAACCGGAAGACGGCAAAGCCCCCGGAAAACCGCCGCATAAAGCCAAATCCGCTCCCACTATTCTCTGTTTTGTGGGTCCTCCGGGAGTTGGTAAGACGTCCATCGGCAGGTCCATTGCCCGTTCGCTCGGGCGGAAGTTCGTGAAGATGTCCTTAGGGGGCATTCGGGATGAAGCGGAGATCCGCGGTCACCGTCGGACGTATGTGGGCGCCCTTCCCGGACGGATCATTCAGGGCATCAAGCAGGCGGGGACCAAAAATCCGATCTTTATGCTGGATGAAATAGATAAAGTCGGCACCGACTTTCGCGGTGATCCCTCCTCCGCACTTCTGGAAGCCTTGGACCCCGAGCAGAATTACGCATTTTCTGACCATTACATGGATGTCCCCTTTGACCTTTCCGATGTATTTTTTATCACCACCTGCAATATCCTGGACACCATCCCGCCGGCGCTTCGCGACCGACTGGAGGTTATCCATTTCGCGGGCTACACGGAGGAAGAGAAGTTTCATATCGGTGCAGATTTCCTCATGGAGAAACAGCGCGAGATTCACGGTATCCCCAAAAACGCCGTGAACCTTACCAACCACGCGATGTTTGATATCATCCGCCGATATACGCGCGAAGCAGGCGTGCGGGGCTTGGAGCGGGAGATAGCTAAACTTTATAGGAAGATTGCCAAAAAGATTGCCGATGCGCCCGCTTCCACGCATCACTTTATGATCGGGCCCAAGGACCTGCATACGTACCTGGGGTCGTACAAATTCACGTCATACTTTGCCGAGAAAAAAGATGAAGTCGGCATGTCCACAGGGTTGGCCTGGACCGAGGCGGGCGGCGACATCCTGTTTATTGAAGTGGCGCTCATGCCGGGACGGGGGAGCCTTCTGCTCACCGGTCAACTGGGAGACGTGATGAAGGAATCCGGCCAGGCGGCCATGTCGTATGTGCGTAGCCGTTGGAAAGTGTTGGGATTGCCGGAAAAATTTTATCAGAAAGTCGATGTGCACGTGCATGTGCCGGAAGGTGCGGTACCCAAAGACGGGCCGTCGGCCGGAGCGGCGATTGCCACGGCGCTGGTCTCGGCACTGACGAAAATTCCGGTCAAACGCGTGATGGCTATGACGGGAGAGATCACGCTGCGGGGACGGGTGCTGGAAATCGGAGGAGTCAAAGAAAAAGTTATCGCCGCGCACCGGGCAGGCATTAAAACCCTCATTCTTCCCAAAAACAACAAAAAAGACCTCGAGGATATTCCCAAAAGCGTTCTGAACGATTTAGCGTTCCACTTCGTGGAACACATGGACGAGGTACTACGACTGGCTCTCACTAAGCTCAAGAGGAGCGAGAGTCAGATTGTGCCGGTTGCGTCACACCTCCATTTGACCGCCTGATCATCGCAGATAGTCGAAGACAAGTTTTGAAATCGTAGCGATCTTTTTCACAGCATCCGGTTCATCGGTTACGTCGCTTGCGAGAATGCCGATGTAATAATTCGTTCTTCCTGCGCGGACAATGCCTACATCGTGCACGACACCTACTCCGTTGCCGGTTTTGTGATACACCGTTGTATCTTTGGGAAGGAGTGCGGGGAGCCGGTCTTCAAAATCGCTCTGACTTAAGAACGCCAGCATCTCCTGGGTGTAGGCGGCGTTTGCCACTTTTCCCTGGACAATTTTGGAAAGCAGAAGCTCCGTGTCTTTGTTGGATGTTTTATTATTGGCCATGTCGGTCTGCGTCAGTCCCCATTTGGCGATGAGCGTTTGAATGGTATCCAGTCCGATGACGTAATTTGCCAACAGGTACGCTGCGGTGTTGTCGCTTTGCTGCATCATGAGCCGGGCAAGGGTTTTTACCGAGTAGACGGTGCCGGGCGGGTCATAGCGGATGGTTCCGGTGCCGTAATCCTGGATATCCGACGCCTGTAGGGTAAGCGACTGATCCAGGTTAATCTCCTGATTTTGTACGCCGTAGTAGAGGCTGGCAAGAATGGGAATTTTATTGACGGACGCGGCGGTGAATATAACGGTATCGTTGATGCCCATAGAGAAGTTCGATGTGTAATCTTTTACATACACAGAGTAATTTTTCCATGTATTGCCGATGACGGCCTGTATTTTTTTGCGAAGCTCCTCCGGATTTTTACTGCGCAGAAAAAACTTGGGGAAAGCAAATGCCGGCTGGGGAACGTCGGCAAGCGGCGAGATGACCGCCGGCGTCATGGCACGAGGAAGCACAACGAATGTGCCACCCGTGATGGCAACTAGAATGAAAAGCGTGATAACCATCCGTGCGCGCCGCATGAGGACAATAGTATAGCAGGGAGAGGGAATTTGAAAAAGTAGCGCGTAGTCAGTAGCGCGTAGTCAGAAATGGGGAGCTATCGGCTACTTCCCCAATAGATCCCTTATTGCATCACGTAACCCCTCAGTGCTTGTAGCTAGAGGGAAACGTGCAGCAGGCCCGGTTATAATTTGAGGAAATACCGCTTCCCACCTGGCCCTTATCTCTGGGTTAAAGCCTCCCAATGCATAGCCTAAACTCCTGCCGGCGGCTCCGCCGGGATCATCGTGTGCCTCCGGAAAGTGATCTCCGCACCATTCGGTTAGTTCTCTTCCAAATGCTTGCATCTCTTCGGGGTCAGTTAAGGTTCGTATTGCAGTATACACAAAATTATCCCGAGGTTTTTGTTTTTGTAAGCGGGCTATTATTGGAAATGATTCGTCAGTATGATCTTCTTCTGGCATAGTTTATTGAGTTACATCACCTCGTTTTTGATACGATACTCTGAAAAAGTACCCCCGATCGGATTCGAACCGATGGTTTATGCCTTGAGAAGGCATCGTCCTAGGCCGCTAGACGACGGGGGCCTATGGCTTTCCACCATTTTATCAGTTTCCACTTGACACGGCAAGGGAATTTCGGTAGACTACAACACTGTTGGCCTTATTTTTTGCTCCCAAGCCCATAGTTGCAAGGGGAGATTTTTTTTGACTATGACGACACAAACAACCAATGGAGAACAAGTCCATCGCGTCCTTTTGACGAAGGAAGGGTTGGCGCAACTTCAGGCGGAATACGATGAACTCACCAAAGTCAAGCGTCCCGATGCGGTGCGACGGCTCTCCGATGCCCGGGATCTCGGAGACCTGTCTGAAAACAGCGAGTACGCGGCGGCCAAGCAGGATCTGGCGTTCATCGACGGCAGGATCAGCGAACTGGAAGAGATATTGCACGGCGCCAAAGTTATCACCAGCCACGGTAAAAAGCAGGTGGACGTGGGCTGCAGGGTGACGCTCCACATTAACGGCAAAAAGGATGTATTTCATCTGGTGGGAGAGTGGGAAGCGGATCCCAAGCAAAAGAAGATTTCCCACGAATCACCCTTGGGCAAAGCACTCATGGGGAAAAAGGTGGGAGAGAAAGTGGAGGTTGAGGCACCGGCGGGCAAACTCACCTACAAAATTCTCGATATTGAGTAAAGAAACAGTATGGATAACAAACCCGCCACATAGGCGGGTTTTTGATTGGTGTATGATAAGATAGAACCTATGCCGACCATAGACGAACTGCGAAAGATTCGGATACAAAAGCTGGAAGAGCTCAAAAAGATCGGGGTTAACCCGTATCCGGCTACTGTGAAGCGGGATCAGACGATCAGTCAGGCACGCACGATGGAAGGAAAGATGGTTGCGGTGGCGGGAAGAGTGATAGGCCAGCGTGGGCACGGGAAAATTCTCTTTTTGGATCTTGTTGATGGAACGGGCAATATACAAGTAGTTGTTAAGTCCGATCATTGTGATGCGAAAGCTTTCGAGCTTACGAAGCTCATCGATTTAGGCGATTTTTTGTCGGTCCAAGGAGAAGTGGGCAAAACCCAGGCAGGCGAGGTTTCTGTTTTTGCCAATACTCTTCAGCTCATCTCCAAGGCACTCCGGCCTTTGCCGAGCGAATGGTATGGGTTTAAAGATGTCGAAGAACGTTTTCGCAGGAGACATGTGGATTTACTTCTAAACCCGGCGGTGAAAGAGACGATCGACAAACGATGGAAAATTGAGCAGGCAATACGGACGTTTTTATGGGGAGAAGGATACATTGAAGTGGAAACCCCCATACTCCAACCTTTATACGGTGGAACTAACGCGCGGCCATTTACCACGCATCTTAACGCACTCGATGTGGATTTTTATCTTCGTATTGCCCCCGAGCTGTATCTCAAACGCCTTATTGTAGGCGGATATGAGCGGATATTTGAGATAGCCCGGAATTTCCGTAATGAAGGTATGGACGCCACCCACCAGCCGGAATTTACTATGATGGAGTTTTATGAAGCGTACGCAGACTATCACCGTATTATGGATTTAACCGAAGGACTTATTAAGCACGCAGCGCAAGCGGCAAATGGTTCCTCTGTGATTGCGATTGACGATAAAAAGATTGATATATCCGGAAGGTGGCGCCGAATGACGATCGATGAGGCATTGTTGAAATATGAAAACATTCATTGGGATAACATTACGGAAAAAGAAATTCGCCAACGTTTGTCCAAAGCAGATATCAAGGTGGCTGGGGTCTGGAGTAAAGAGAAGGCCCTTTTTGCGCTTTATGATCATTTTGTCACACCAAAACTTATAGAACCGACGTGGGTTATTGACTATCCCAGAGAAGTAAGTCCGCTTTCCAAAGAGCACCGGAGTAAAGCCGGACGGGTGGAGCGGTTTGAAGGATACGTCGGCGGTAAAGAGATCTGCGACGGATGGAGTGAGATAACCAGCGGATTGGAACAGCGCGATCGGTTCAAACAGGAACAGAAAAATCTCAAGGCCGGAGATAAAGATGCCCAACCGACGGATGAAGATTTCATACAGGCACTGGAGTACGGTTGTCCGCCGCTTGGAGGAATAGGCATTGGCATTGATCGGCTCGTTATGTTGATTACGAACACCTGGTCTATCCGAGAGGTTATCCCGTTTCCTCTGATGCGGCCACTGCAGTAACACTCTCTTATGATTACCAAAGACCAGGCACTTACCCTATTGCATGCGCACACACAGAATCAAAACCTTCGTCGGCATATGTATGCGGTGGGAGCGGTGATGAAGACACTTGCTATAAAACTTGGCGGCGATCCGGATGAGTGGGAAGTGTTGGGGCTTCTCCATGATGCCGATTGGGAAGAAACGAAAGATGCGCCGGATCAACACACGAGAAAAATTCTTGATTGGCTCAAGGACTTAGGCATGACCGATGGACCGCTCGTGCATGCGCTTATGTCACATAATACGCGGCATACGCACTTAGCAGTGCTTGAGGGAAAGATGGAGTGGGCACTGGAAACGTGCGACGAATTAACAGGTTTCATCGTCGCTGTAGCATTAGTCCGACCAGACCCTCCTTCGCGTGAAGCTTCGGACGGGCAAGTAAAAACTAAGCTTCAGCAGGTAACAGTTGCATCAGTCTTGAAGAAATGGAAGAACAAGGAATTTGCCCGTGCCGTGGATCGGTTTCAAATCGAACAATGCGAGGAAAAACTGGGAATTCCTCTTGCAGAATTTATCGCAATTACTCTCAATGCAATGCAAGAACATCACGAAGAACTGGATTTATGAAGCTATTGATTGCCACGACTAATCCCGGGAAGTTAGCAGAGATTAAACGGTTTTTATCGGATGTGCCTCTTGAGTTGGTTGGGCTCGCAGATGTTGGCATTACCCAGACAATTGAAGAAACAGGAACGACATTTGAAGAAAATGCAGTTCTTAAGGCAAAATTTTATGCGAAACATTCCGGCCTCGCAACTCTTGCCGATGACGGCGGGTTTGAAATAGACGCACTTGGCGGCCAGCCGGGAGTGAAATCACATCGGTGGATTCACGGTGATAGAGACGATGAAGATGAAGCTCTTATTCAGTACGCGCTGGACAGGCTTAAGGATGTTTCCGATGATAGGCGCGGGGCGCAGCTTCGGTTGGTTTTGGCATTGGTGTTGCCGTCTGGTGAAGTGTTTACGGCAGAAGAGAAAGTTCGCGGTATTATCCCGCGCCAAGCGTCAGTTGCCCGCCATAAGGGGTTTCCGTACCGATCGCTTCTCTTTTTGCCGGAAATCGGTAAGTATTACAACCACGACGAGTTGACCGCAAGCGAGACAGAAACGTATAATCACAGAAAGAAGGCGTTGGAGATTTTGAAGCCAATTTTGAAATCAAAAGTATGCTAGACATTAAATTCATACGCGAAAATCTTGAAGTTTGTAAAAAAGCAGCGAAAAACAAGAACCGTGATGTGGACTGGGACGGATTGCTTGCACTGGACGATAAACGAAGGGAACTCATTGGGAAAATAGAAACATTGCGGGCCCAGCGGAACGTGTTGGGGACAGGGGACAGGGGACAGGGGACAGAAGCAACAAGAAAAAAGGGCAAAGAGATAAAACAGGAGCTTAAGAAATTAGAAGACGAGCTGCGAAGCGTTGAGGAACGATTCGGGCTCCTCATGCTTACCGTCCCCAATGTGCCGGACAAGAGTGTGCCGGTGGGGAAGGATAGCAGCGGGAATAAGACGGTAAAGACATGGGGGAAAATTCCGAAATTTTCCGCCAAAGGCGGACCAGCCTCTGGCTGGGATTTTCCGGCAAAAGACCACATTGCACTTGCAAAATCCCTGGATCTTATTGATTTTGACCGGGGGGCTAAGGTCGGCGGTTTCCGCGCGTATTTCCTCAAAAATGAGGCAGCGCAGATGGAATTTGCCGTACTCTTCTATACGTTTCAGAAATTGATTAAAAAGGGTTACACACCCCTTATTGCCCCGAGCTTAGTCAAGGATTTTACGCTATTTGGCAACGGTCAGTTCCCGTGGGGACGTGAAGAAGTCTATCATCTGGAAAAAGATGATTTGTACCTGGCAGGTACCGCGGAAGTGCCGGTGACCGCATATTTTAGCGGTGAAGTACTTGAGGAGAAAGATTTGCCAAAAAAGTTTGTCGCGTTTTCTCCTTGTTTCCGTCGTGAAGCAGGAAGTTATGGAAAAGACACAAAAGGTGCCTACAGGGTACATCAATTTAGCAAAATTGAGCAAGTTATTATCTCAACAAACGATATGAGTACATCTTTTACTCTTCATGAGGAGTTGTTGGCGAATGCAGAGGAAGTGCTGCAAGACCTTGAGCTTCCGTACCGCGTCCTCCTTATGTGCACCGGTGACATGGGTGAGCCGCAGGTAAAAAAGTATGATATCGAAACGTGGATGCCCGGCAGAAACGGGTACGGGGAAACCATGTCCAACTCGGTGATGGGCGACTTTCAGGCCAGGCGGCTCAAAATCCGCTACAAAACAAAAGACGGCAAGACGCTTTTTTGTCATACCTTAAACAATACTGCCATTGCTTCACCGCGGATCCTGATTGCGATATTGGAAAACTACCAGCAGAAAGACGGATCGATCCGGGTGCCGAAGGTACTTCAATCGTTTATCGGAAAAGATGTGATTCGAAAATGAGTTGGTTTTCCTACATTTTTCCCCAAACAATTTTCCGCGCGTCAAGCACATATAACCGCGACATCCGCATCAACGAAGAGCGCGGAAAGCTTAAACTTCTGGCCAACGGTTCCCGGCAGTCGGGGGCGTATATTGAGCAGTTATGGCGACGCGCTTTTAAGGCGTTTGGAATAATCCCCAATAGCCCGGTTCGTTCAATTCTTGTGTTAGGTGTAGCCGGAGGTACGGTCATTCACCTCCTCCGTGATCGGTATCTCCGGAGTCGCATCGTCGGCGTCGACATTGATCCGGTAATGATAGACATCGGGAAGCGGTATTTTGGATTAGATGCGATACCGTCACTGCGCATTGTGCAAGGTGATGCCAAACAGTTTGTCCATCGGACGACGGATCGCTTTGACCTGATTATTGTTGATTTGTTTCTCGGTCGGGAAATCCCGGCGTTTGTGAGAAGTCCGATATTTTTACGACGGTTGCGGCACATACTTAACAGCGGCGGCACGGTGGTTATAAATTTTTTGCGTGAGCTGGAGTATGGTATGAAGTCGGATAAGCTTATGAAAATTCTCCAAAAGATATTTCCAACTGTTTCGGATTTCGGCATGTATCACAACCGTTTTTTTGCCGCAACATGAGGTTTTTTGTGGTAGAATTGATGCATGCTCAAGTTCCTCGGTAGACTTCTGGACAGCAACGAAAAAGAGCTCAAGCGGCTTCGGGCATCGGCGGAAGCCATCAACCAGCAGGAAGAAGACGTTCGCAAGCTCAAAGAAGGCGGTTTTGCAAAAAAAACCGCGGAGTTCAAGGAGCGCTTAACACATGACGCAACTCTTGACGACATGCTCCCCGAAGCATTTGCACTGGTTCGTGAAGCATCCCATCGCACGATCGGAGAGCGGCACTTTGACGTGCAGCTGATGGCTGCTGTGGCGCTCCACACGGGTAAAATTGCCGAGCAGAAGACCGGAGAAGGGAAAACGCTCTCTGCAACACCCGCGCTGTACCTCAATGCCCTTACCGGCCGCGGCGTCCATCTGGTGACGGTCAACGATTATCTGGCGCGGCGTGATGCAGGATGGATGGGACCCATTTACCACCTCCTCGGCGTGTCAGTGGCTGCGATTATCAGCGATCAATCGTTTCTCTATGATCCTGAATTTACCGATCCCGCGGCAACGGATTGGAGGCTAAGGCACTTACGACCCGTAACGCGCAAAGAAGCATACCTGGCGGATATTACCTACGGTATCAACTCCGAATTCGGGTTTGATTATCTGCGCGACAACATGGCGTCGGATATGTCGCAGCTTGCTCAGCGTGAGTACCACTTTGCCGTGATTGATGAGGTGGACTCAATTCTTATTGATGAGGCCAGAACGCCACACATTATTTCCGCTCCGGATACCGAGGCAACACACAAGTATTACGACTATGCAAAAATTGTGGAAAAGCTTACAGGGCAACTGGACTTTGTGGTGGATGAAAAACTCCGTACTGCACACCTGACGGACCACGGGATTTTGAAAATCGAAAAAATGCTGGGCGTGGGCAACATTTACGAAACGAACTTTGAGACCGTCCATCACATAGAAGCGGCACTCAAGGCCAAAACACTGTTTGCCAAAGACAAGGATTACATCGTGAAAGACGGGCAGGTGGTCATTGTGGATGAATTTACCGGCCGGTTACTCGTCGGCCGCAGATTTAGCGAAGGCATTCATCAGGCGATTGAGGCCAAAGAGGGAGTATCAATCCAGCAGGAAAGCAAAACCCTTGCCACCGTATCTTTGCAGAACTATTTCCGCATGTATCAAAAACTCGCGGGCATGACGGGTACGGCGTCCACCGAGGCGGAAGAATTCAAAAAAATATATAACCTGGATGTTGTCGCCATTCCGACGCACCGGCCGATGATCCGCCGGGACTTTGCCGACAGCGTGTATAAAACCCCGCGGGCTAAGTATGCGGCAGTGGTAGCGGACATAACTGATTGCTACAAACGCGGCCAGCCGGTGTTGGTAGGTACGACATCCATTGAGAAAAATGAAATTATCAGCGAATTCCTCAAGCGTAAAGGCGTGCCGCACCAGGTACTCAACGCCAAAAATCATCTTCGGGAGGCCATGATTATCGCGGACGCTGGGAAAAAGGGAGCGGTGACGGTGGCAACGAACATGGCCGGCCGCGGCGTGGACATCATCCTTGGAGGATCAAAAAAGGAGAAGTGGGAGATGGTTGAGAAAGAATGGGAAAAGGAACAGAAAGAATGGCAAAAGCGGCATGAGGAAGTCGTGCGGGCCGGGGGGTTGCACGTGATCGGGACTGAGCGGCATGAGAGCCGCCGCATTGACAATCAGTTGCGCGGCAGATCCGGCCGCCAGGGAGACCCGGGAACGAGCCGTTTTTATGTATCGCTTGAAGACGACATTATGCGGCTCTTCGGCGGCGAGCAGGTGGCGCGGCTGATGACGATATTTAAGCTTCCCGAAGACGTTCCCCTGGAACACGGCATGGTATCGCGGGCCATTGAACAGGCACAGACGAAAGTAGAAGGATTTCACTTCGACTCCCGCAAACACCTGGTGGATTATGACGACGTGCTCAATAAACAGCGCGAAATTGTGTATCGCAGACGCCGGAAGATTTTGGAAGGAGAACGGCAGAAGGAAAAAATTCTTACAGATATTGCCTCCGAACTCACCAATGTGGTTACCCTGTATGCGGCGGACAACGGAGCCGCATTTGATCGGGAAAAAATAGTTTTAGAATTTATTTCCATCATTCCCTTTGATGAAGCCTCGCAAGGGCAGCTGGCTAAGCAGTTAGAACAACTTCATGCCAGCGGGGAGATCGTGGATTTCTTAACGAAGTTAACCTCGGATATGTACGAGGCCAGGGAAAAGCAGGTGAGCGCAGACGTTATGGGGCAGATCGAGCGGTGGGTGAGCCTGCAGGTTATCGATAATCTCTGGATGGATCACCTGGACGCGATCGATGATCTGCGCGAAGGCATCGGGCTTCGCGGCTACGGCCAGCGGGACCCGCTTGTAGAATACAAAAATGAAGCATTTTCCATGTTCGAGCGGCTCATGGCAGCTATAGACAGCGAAATCGCGCACCGGATTTTCAAGGTACAAGTGCAATTGGCACCCCCCAACGCCAGCGCTTCGGGGGGCAAGCCGCCGGTGCCAAATCAGACAAGTCAGATCAATCAAAATTTGCAATCACCCATTACCCAAGCTGCACGGCGGATGCAGACGAATGCCCCAAAAACAACCGTTGCCCAGCCGGTTGTTGCCAAAAAGCTCGGTCGCAATGACCCGTGCCCCTGCGGAGCGGTCGATCCAAAAACTGGAAAAGTCTATAAATATAAAAAGTGTGGGTTGGTCAACGCACCGCATCATAAAAAATAAAGAAAAAAGCCTGCCCCGTATCATCGCCCTTCAGCTGCGAGGACGTAGACCTCGAGATGAAGTAAGATTGATACTGGGGTGGAAGAAGTGTCACTATCCAAATATTCCTTAGGTGTCTAGCTGTTCCACACCTGGTGTGTACAGAGTGTGTTATGAAGGAGCGATTAGAACGACTTCAACAGGCATAGGCCTCGCTCATTTTTTTGCATTTCCCGCCTTTTGTATAGAAGACATTGCACGTCGTTTGACCTTATTGGCGGTTTTGAGAATTTCTTTTTCAATATCAATACTTATTGCCTCCTGCAGAAACTCCAAAAGTTTTACATCGTGCGGCGCCAGGTGAAACTTTGTAAGAAAAACCTCATGTTTATCCTTTGGTAAGTGGGTGAATATGGTATCAAGGATTTCGTGGTGGAGCGTTTGGTCGATAAGGTGCAGGAACTCCGCGCGTTCATTAGCAGTCAGCTTGTGTTCGTCAAGCACTGCCGTCACTTCTTCTATCACAATGAGATGGTCATAAAACAATTGTGCCATATTACTTTATCTTAAAATTATACTCCACCGGACCCAACGGGACCTCATTATCTGGATCATCTACGAAAAAGAGCATAACCGGCCCTTTTTGCATGCCCACGTTCAAGCCTAAATACGCCATGACCTCCGGCGAGCCGCCATAGTGTTTGCCGGTCCAGTTAGCAGGCCCGGCATCCGCGACATCGGCAACCACGGTTTTGCCGCTCGCGGGGTTGACTACTAAAACCTTACGGTATTTATACCAATCCCGAAGATACCGGAACCGCGTGTTCCAGTCAGGAAGATACAACGTCTGCACCGCTACATACCATTTTTCCTTGTCGATAAGATCTTGGGTAAGCGACTGCTTGCTTGGCGCAAAATATCCCCACGCGCCCAACCCCGGGGTGATGCCCTCGCCCTGCGGCTCATCATGCTGGTCAACCGTATCACCCGGAAAACGCGGCAGGTGCTGTTCGGCACCGATCAACCCATAGCTTCTGTTGAGCCGCTCGCTGTCCAGCTCTGCGACTGCCCGGATACCCCAGAGACGGTCAATGACGTTGGAAATCTGTTGTTCCTGTTCCGGAGTAAGAAGAGCCATTTCTTTGGGAAGAACGTTCGTAAGCTCAGTTGTCAACCGTTGCTGCAGCTGTTCGGTGGTCAGTTGGGCAATTGCCGACGTTGCAGAGCGTACCTGTTGGACCAGGGGAGGCGTCAGGAGCATGGCGCTGGCAAGCGCGCCGGTGGCAGCCACGGCCGCCGCATGTTGGCGAAGGGTCGTCGGGGTAATTCCGCGCTTTTCCAAAAACGAAACCGCATGGGGATGGTTTTTGCGAAGTTTACGGCTTGAACGATCTGCCTGGTGCTTGAGCGCTGTGCGGAGTTTTGCCGTGTGGAGAGTGGTGGGCATCGTTTTTAGTATAGCGTATAATGGCGAATATGGGGGAGAGGCCGGACTTGTCCCGTTTCAGAGATCCAGCAAGGCGTACTCTTTTTTTCCGTAGAGCTTATCGTTGTAGAATTTAATCTGCGTTGGCCGGATTTTGTAGAGTTTTGTGTCCGGCCATTTTTTGACCGCTTCCGGCGTAATTCTGGATTCTATCCCAGGATTGGCTTGGTGCCAGATTTTCAAGGCTCGGACAACTTCTTCCTGTTTTTCAATCATCGTACATATACCCTGTCCCTGAAGACCTTCTTTTTGATCAGTCACTTTGGTGTGAGAATCAAAAATTGCAAACGCGACATTGGGATAGTTCGCGATGTACTTTCCGTGCTTAGAGTTTGGGTTTGTGACGATGTAAAGGTTCATCTGGTCATCTACGCCGTAGTAGACGGTACAGACCCACGGCTCTTTGGAGTAGGCGGCAAGCGTCATGATGCCGTGACTTTTGAGAAATTTGAAGATGTCCTGACGAATTTTTTGATTGTTCATTGCGTATAACCTTTATTTTATTGTATACCCGCCGTCAACAACCAGGACTTCCCCGGTTACAGAATCATTACTTGCCAGGTAAAGAAAAGCTTTTGCAATCTCCTCAGGTTTAACCCATTTCTTCAAGAGGGTCAAATCCAAAAGCTGCTGCTCTTCCTGTTTAGAAGTACCGTTCCAATACCTGGTCAAGGTAAATCCTGGTGCAACAGCATTAACAGTAATTTTCGGCGCGAGTACTTTCGCAAGAGTTCTCGTAAAGGTAATAACCGCAGCTTTTGCGCTCGTGTAAGTGAGAATATCTCCACAACCAGAGCGTTCCATACCGCATATAGATGCGATATTGAGAATTTTTCCTCCTCCATTTTTCATCATAATTTTTGCAGCTTCTTGGGAGCAATAAACCTGCCCGAAGAAGTTTTCGCTAAATTCATTGGTCAGATCGTCTTTAGTTATTTCCAGAAACGGTTTTGCTTTTGCCAAGCCAGCGTTATTAATGAGAATGTCAACTGTCCCGAATCTTTTTAAAACAACAGTAAACAACGTTTTGACTTCGGCAGGGTCGGATACGTCCGCTTTCACTGAAACAGCATCACTTCCGAGTTTTTTGATTTCTTCTACTGTTTTTTGCGCTTCAGTTGAGTTACGCCTGTAATTTATAACAATTTTTGCGCCTTGTTTTGCAAATTCCAGGGCCGTAGATTTCCCGATGCCGCTTGAAGAACCAGTGATAACGACAATTTTATTTTTTAAATCCATATGGAGTTTTCCGAGCCTTATTTTACCATCAGGAAAATTTATTAACAACCCGCTGGTCTTTCCGACGGAGACAGAGTATAAATAAGGGCGATGAGCTGGTTTTTCTGGGTGATATTCAGTGCTCTGCTGGTGACCGGTGGGGTATTGCTTATCAGGTAAACTGTTTTTTTGCGAAGGAGGTGAGAGATATGTGTGAGAATTGCGGATGTACGCCGTGTAAAAAGTGCGGCAAAGAAATCAAAAACGGCACGTGTAGCGGGTGCAACAAAAAATCTTCCGAGTGTACGTGCGGCAAGAAATGACAACCGTTGACTTTTGTCCCTTGTAAGAGGATTGCGAGTTTGATTACAATGGGGAAACCTTACCGTTATGGAAGAAACACGACAACAGAATAGGTCGGGCATGGTGCAGGGAGTACTTGTGGCACTTTTGGTGGTTGCCTCATTTGCGATCGGATCCCTGTATACGAAGGTACAGTATTTGGAAAAAGCAGGTAGCGTGGCCGGCCGCGGGACGCCGACGGTAGCAGGCGCGGGAACTGCGGGAACTACGCCGACGCCGACACCACCCGTCGTTTCACTGGAAAATGTCAAGGATGTCTTCGGCAAAGCACTCGTTACGTTCGGCGACGCGGGCAGGAAAATTGTATTTCTGGAAGTGGCGGATCCCAGTTGTCCGTATTGCCATATTGCGGCAGGGAAAAACGGAGAGCTCAATAAACAGGCGGGAGATCGGTTTACCCTGGTTTCCGACGGCGGGACGTACGTGGCACCGGTGCCGGAGATGAAAAAATTGGTCGATGCGGGAAACGCGGCATTTGCCTGGATTTACACACCGGGTCACGGTAACGGCGAAATGGGAACCAAAGCCCTGTACTGCGCGTTTGAAAAAGGAAAATTTTGGGAAGTGCATGATCTCCTTATGACCAGTGCCGGATATGATCTCCTGAACAACACCGTAAAAAATGATAAAACCAAATCCGGCGGGATTGCGGATTTCTTAAAAGACGTGTTTGATGCAGGGCAGATGAAAAACTGTCTGGACAGCGGGAAGTATGACAGCAGACTTGGGGAAGATGTGACGCTTGCATCGAGCGTGGGAGTTTCGGGTACGCCGGGGTTTTTCATCAACGAAACCAAGTTTGCCGGCGCGTACAGCTGGAAGGATATGGAATCGGTGGCAACCGCAGCACTTAAGTGAACAGCTCCTCCTGAAGATTTTTGGGTAGCACTTTTCCTAAATGTTTAAACGCGAGTGGTGTGACGAGGCGGCCCCGCGGGGTACGCTTCAGAAACCCAATCTGCATAAGATAGGGCTCCAGCACTTCCTCAACCGTGCCGATATCCTCCGATAGTGCCGCAGCAATCGTTTCTACGCCCACCGGCCCGCCGCCGAACTTATCCATCATCGTGGTAAGCAGCCGCCGGTCGGACGCATCCAGACCCATGTGATCGATTTCCAGCATGGAAAGAGAGCGCGTAAGGATGTCTTCGGTAATGTCGCCGTCTCCTTCCACCTGAGCGAAATCCCGGACGCGTTTGAGAAGCCGGAGAGCGATCCGTGGGGTGCCGCGGCTCCTTCTGGCCAACTCTTTCCTTGGTTTCTCAAGAAGGGCGATGCCAAGCTTTTTCGCTGCGTTTACCAAAATATGTTCTATATGTTTTGGGTCATAGAAGGAAAGCCGGGCAACCACGCCAAAGCGGTCGCGGATGGGGGCAGACAACAGTCCGATTCGCGTGGTTGCGCCCACGATGGTAAATTGCGGCAGGTCGAGCCGAAGTGTCCGGGCTGCCGGTCCTTTGCCGATGACGATATCCAGGGCATAGTCTTCCATGGCGGGGTAGAGCGTTTCCTCCACAACCTTGTTGAGCCGGTGAACTTCGTCGATAAAGAGAATATCTCCGGGTTCAAGGTTGGTAAGGATGGAAGCCAGGTCTCCCGCACGTTCCAGTGCGGGACCTGATGTGACGCGGACGGTTGCGCCCATTTCGCGGCCAATAATGTGGGCAAGAGACGTTTTGCCCAAACCCGGCGGCCCATACAGGAGAATATGCTCGAGGGCTTCTTTGCGTTTTTTGGCGGCGGCGATGGCGATCCGGAGCGCCTCCTTGACGGATTCCTGCCCCTGGAATTCTGCCCAGGTTTTTGCGCGAAGAGAGGTAAGCAGCCGCTCCTCCTCGGGCGTGACAGATGCCACGATCGGGTCTTTGCTTGGCTTTGCGGATTTCATATTCATTTACCCCAGGCGTTTGAGCGCCTGGCGAATTTTCTCTTCAAGGGTTTTGTTGCCATCAAGCTTGCGTACGACCTCCATGACCTCGCTTTTGGCAAAGCCCATACCGGTAAGCGCATCCAGAAGTTGCTTGGTTTCTCCGTCGGAATCGCCTGTTAGATCCAGTTCTTTAGTGCTTCCCAATTTACTTTTGAGTTCGATGATGATTTTCTGCGCGTTTTTGCGGCCCAAGCGCGGGATAGAAGTAAAAAATTCAACGTCTGATGTTGCTACGGCTTTTGAGACGTGGGGTACGCCCTGGTCAATGATGTTGAGCGCCGTGCGTGGACCAATGCCGGAGACCGTGAGGAGCAGTTTGAAAAGAAGCAGCTCTTCCTGGTCGGGAAATCCATACAAATCGAGTGCGTCATCTGCGACGTGGGTATGAATATAGAGTATTTGTTTTGTCTCTTTTGTGAAGCGGGAAAGAAGACGGGGCGGGACGGATACGCTGTATCCCACGCCATGGACATCCAAAACAATGGGATTTCGTCCGCTTATCGCGATAGTTCCGGTCAGCATGCCGATCATTTAAGTCCTTTCATTTTATATGAATACGCATGAGTGAGGGCGATAGCCAGCGCATCCGCTGTATCGTCGGGTTTGGGAATTTCTTTGAGGTTAAGAAGTCGAGTCACCATACGTTGCACCTGTAGTTTTTCTGCTTTTCCGTTTCCGCAAATTGCTGCCTTCACGCTGGGTGGAGAGTATGATACCACGGGAAGCCCGCACTCTGCAGCGGCAAGAAGGATAACGCCGCGGGCTTCGCCTACCATAATAGCGGTTTTTTCATTTTTTGCGAAAAAGATTTCTTCCAGGCTTACCACATCGGGTTTATATCGGGAAAAAAGACCGATAAGTTCCGTATGCATGGCGCGCAGTCGATGAGGGAGAGAAATCTCTTTATCTGTGGTAATACATCCATAGATAAGCGCTTTTAGTGTTCCTTTCTCCTGCCGGATCACTGCCCACCCGACGCGCGCGAGGCCCGGATCAATGCCAAAGATTATCATCGACGTGAGTTTACCATGGGTATGGAGACTTTTCCAGCGCATAGAGTACAATGAGGGTACGCATGAATGTTCAGTTCCTTCTTGTTGCGATATCAACAGCGTTGACTGTAGGTCTGGGGAGTCTTCTCTGGCCGAAACTGACGGCGAGGGCGCGCCCCAAACCGCTTACGGAGGTACGAAACGTGGTGATGCAAACTCCGGTGGGGCAGCAGGCGGCGGCTATCCTTGGGGTCAGAGACGAGTCAACGGTGACACCGATCAATGTATCGTCGGTTGCTTCCTCGCTGGTATCCGGGATCGTTTCGAGTGTCGGGCAGAAGGCACAGGAGACAGTCACCCGGCAGGCAGTGCAGCAGATCATGCGACAGGTGGACCAGTTACCTGCCGATCAGAAACAGCAAATTCAGGAAGCATTGTGTAAGCCCTAATTTCTTTATATACTGCAGCCTATGGAATTTTTTTCATCACTGATTGCGGTTGTCGTGGTGAGTCTTCTTTCTCTTTTGGGAGCTGTTTTTTTGGTGTTGAAGCGCGAGAGCTGGGAAGCGGCTATTACCTATACGCTCGCGATTTCCTCAGGGATCCTGTTGGGTACGGTATTTTTCGATCTCATTCCTGAAGCATACGGCCAGATCGGACAGACGTCCTATGTGTTTGTCATTGCGGGACTCATAAGCTTTTTTGCATTGGAGAAATGCATTCACTGGCATCACGAGACAAATCATAAGCGGAAAGAAAAGCCGGTGGCGTATCTGGCGCTGGTCGGTGACAGCGTCCACAATTTTTTAGACGGGGCCATCATCGCCGTGGCATTTCTGACGAGTATTCCGTTGGGGTTAACCACAACCGTTGCGGTCATCGCGCATGAAATCCCCCATGAACTGGGCGATTTTTCCATTTTGGTCTACGGAGGGTTTTCCAACCGCCGCGCGCTCTGGTACAATTTCCTCTCCGCGTTAACCGCCATAGCCGGGACTATCGTGGTATTCCTGTTTTCCCGCTCAATTCTTTTGGTGGAACCGTATCTGTTGGCGTTTGGTGCCGGCAACTTCCTGTACATTGCCGCAAGTGACTTAATTCCGGAACTTCACCAGGGGCATAACCCGGTTACCTCGATTATTGAAACAGCGCTCATTATTGCCGGCACCATGATCATGGGCTTCGTGATTTCCGTTTTAGGAGGATAACATGAACCAACAGCTGGTTGCGCGAGCGCAGGAGATACTTAAAAAATTGGACTTGGACGGGAAACGTCAGTCCCTGCGCCAGATAGAAGCTGAAAGCAGCCATCCGGATTTTTGGCAAGACAATGCAAAGGCAACGCAGAGGATGAAAAAATTGGCGGTGCTCTCCAAAGAGATAGAACAGGGTGAGCACCTGGGCGAGCTTATCTCCGAGGGCCGGCAAGATTCATTGGTCAAAGAGCTTGATCGGCTGGAATTTGCCTTATATTTAGGCGGTCCGTATGACCGCGGAGACGCGATTTTTGCCATTCATTCCGGACAGGGCGGAACTGAAGCTATGGATTGGACGGCAATGCTTGCCCGCATGTACAGCAGGTATATCGAGCGAAAAGGGTGGGATAAAGAGGAAATTGATTATACCCCGGGAGATGAAGCAGGGATCAAAAGCATCACGCTCGCCGTTTCCGGGCTGTATGCGTACGGATTTCTCAAAGCAGAAGCAGGCGTGCACCGGCTCGTGCGGCAGTCGCCGTTTAATGCGGATAAGCTGCGCCAAACGTCATTTGCCATGGTGGAGGTGCTGCCGGTTATCGAAGAGTCGGAAGGCCCGGGGATCAAAGAGGATGATTTGGAGTGGGATTTTTTTCGTGCGGGGGGCAAAGGCGGACAGAACGTAAATAAAGTCTCTACCGCTGTGCGGCTCAAGCACAAACCGACCGGCATTATCGTCACCAGCCAGGCGCAGCGTTACCAGGGGCAAAACCGTGACTATGCCATCCGCGTGCTCCGCGCAAAATTGTGGGAGCTCGAAGAACGAAAGAGGCTTGAAGAGCAAAAAAACCTGCGCGGCGCGTATAAAATACCCGGATGGAGCAATCAAATCCGTTCCTACGTGCTGCACCCGTACCATATGGTAAAAGATTTGCGTACCGAATACGAGACCGGCAACACAGACCGGGTACTGGACGGGGATATTGAGGACTTTATCATCGCATACTTGAAAAAAATATCGTAAGGGGCCATAATAGGGGCAAGGAGTACACATATGGACAAACACAACGTGGTCAAAACTCACGAACCGGCAGATGAGAACGTACAAAGCGTGGAATTGGAGAAAGAGCCGGTGACGGAAAAACCCCAGACCCAGACGATGAGGCGCAATATACTCCTGGTGTACGCGTTGCTTATCGGTTTGGGTGTCGCCACCGGATACGTTCTGTCGCGAACCGGCACACCCCTTTCTTCCGCCGGTAAGCCGACGATGATTAATACCGGAAAAGTTGCCGGAGTGACGGATGAACGGACGTTTAAAGATTCCGCTGTAGGGACGGTGGAGAAGGGCGGGATCAACGGAGAAGGGACGCATAAGCTCATCCGCGAAGGCGGCGTATCCCAAACTGCATTTCTTATCTCTTCGATCGTAGACCTGGATCAGTATGTGGGAAAGAAAGTAAAGGTGTGGGGTCAGACGTTTGATGCAGAAAAAGCCGCGTGGCTCATGGATGTGGGCAAAATCGAAATTCAGGAATGATCCGCTTTGACCATGTTTCGAAACGCTTTAGCGGGCACACAGACGCCCTGTCCGAGATAACCGTTGAGATACAAGACGGTGAATTTGTGTTCCTCATCGGGCCTTCGGGCGCCGGCAAAACGACATTTCTCAGACTTCTTATCCGCGATATCCTGCCGTCGGCGGGAAAAATTTTCGTCGATGATTGGAACGTCAATACACTCCCGGGTGGCAACGTACATCTGCTCAGGCGAGCAGTCGGCACGGTATTCCAGGATTTTAAACTACTTACCGACCGGACGGTATTTGAAAATGTTGCGCTGGGGTTGGAGATTTTGGGGAAACGCGAAGAGGAAATTAAAGAACGGGTGAATGACGTGCTGGAGTTGGTCGGTTTGGCGGGTAAGCAGCAGTTTTTCCCCCTGCAACTTTCTGCGGGAGAAATGCAGCGCACCGGTATTGCGCGCGCGATCGTTGGTGGTCCCAAAATTTTGTTGGCGGATGAGCCAACAGGAAATCTCGATCCGGAAACGGCATGGGAAATTCTCTCGATCTTGCAGGAAGTGAATAAAATGGGAACAACGGTGATTATGGCCACCCACAATGCATCTATCGTCAATGATCTCAAGAAGCGTACCGTCGCATTAGATCACGGAAGACTGGTGAGTGATGAAAAAAGCGGGCGATACCATACTGCGAAGCATCAGAAAAAATCATGAGCACTCTCGCAACCGCAGCCAAACACATCCGACGTTCGCCATACCAGGCGCTGGCCGCCGTCACCACCATGTTTGTGACGTTTCTTTTGGCCGGCATTGTTTTCCTCAGCGTCGTTGCGTCATTTTTTACCCTCCAGTATTTTGAAGGCAAGCCGCAGATTACCGTTTTTATGGCAGACAAATCCGATAAACAGGAAGCGGAGGGACTGGGTAAAACTCTTGAACAAACGGGAAAGGTTGCGTCGGTTACGTATGTGTCAAAAGAAGATGCGTTGGCCATTTACCGCGAACAGAACAAAAACGATCCGCTCCTTTTGGAGATGGTGACGGCGGATATCCTGCCCGCATCGCTTGAAATATCCGCAAAAGAACCCAAATATCTGGCCGATCTCGTGCCGATCATAAAAGAAGCCAGCGGGGTGGAAGAAGTCGTTTATCAAAAAGACGTGGTGGACGCGCTTATTGCATGGACCAATGCGATCCGCCTGATCGGCGGAGTCCTGACCGGGCTGTTGGCGTTTAATTCCATTCTTACCATCATGACCGTGGTGGGTATGAAAATTGCCCTCAAACGCGAAGAAATAGATGTCCTTCGGTTGGTGGGGGCATCGCGCTGGTATATCCGGTTGCCCTTTGTGTTGGAAGGCGGCCTTTATGGTATCGGCGGAGCGCTCCTCTCTTGGGCCATTATTATGCTCCTTGTTATATGGTTGCAGCCGGTGCTTTTCGGATTTTTAGGGATGATCCCGCCATTTAGTTCCATCCTTTTGTCTGCCACATCCACTCCGTTTATTGTTTCATCATTAGGATTTTTAGGCGGGCTTCTGGTGACGGGATTTTTCCTGGGGAGCGTCGGAAGTCT
>CAYIWI010000003.1:22145-33717 GCA_964367065.1 uncultured Gammaproteobacteria bacterium | reverse complement strand
CTCCCTTGTATTGTAGCCGAAAAGACGATGAAAATACAGCATTTTGATATTGTTTGGTTTTATAAACACTGGTATATTTTTACTATTTACTCCATTTATCAGAATACTGCGCATACAACCTAAGCAATAGTTTGTATGTATTCCCATGGCTGAGCATTCCTATGTATGAAGCTAGTGATGCATGTGAATGGTTTCGCTTTAATTTGGTAAACATTCTCCGTTTTGTTGTTGTTCTCAGTACCCGATGATGAGGAAAGTGAACCCAGCCTAAGAAATCAATGCCGGAGGCAAGTGGTTTGATAAAAACCTTATCAGGGTGGAGAGTAAGGTTCAATGTTGTTTCCAGAAATTCCAATATCTTGGGGAGAAGCCTCTCTACATTTGCTTTGCGTTCATGCAAAATAACAAAATCGTCCGCATAGCGGATGTAATAGCGAACCTTTAGTGTATGCTTCATAAACTGGTCAAATTCGTTCATATAGATGTTCACAAGCAACTGACTGGTTAAGTTCCCAAGCGGCAGGCCACTGTGGCTACGTTTCCTCGCACAAAAACTCTCAACCACTTCTTGCAACAGCCCTATCGTGTCGGCATCCTGTATATGTCGTTTCAAAATACGGAGCAACACCCCATGGTCAATGCTCGCAAAAAATCCTTTGATATCGCATTTAAGCACCCACGCAGTCCGGGTATTGTTGTGGGAAACTTTCCGCCCAAACGCTCGAAACCTATCGATCGCCCGATGAGTACCTTTCTTGTTGCGACACGAGTACGAGTCAAAAATGAATGTTTTGTCAAAATAGGGATACAGTCGTCTGTAGAGTGCATGGTGGATGAGTCGGTCCCGAACGTCGGCTTTGTGGATAGCACGAGGTTTAGGGTCGTTAAGCTGAAACGCATGGTATGACCCGTGCCGGTATATTTTTTGACTTAACTCCCGGTGCAGCGTAAAGATATTATCGACAAGATGCACCGAAAACGTGGCAACATCCGTTCGCTTTCGTTTCCCGGGCAAAAATTCCTCCCAGGAGCACAGTAAATTCTCTACGGAAATGATATCATCGTATATATGGTCAAGCGCGTTTTTTCCTCTCTCTCTCTCTCTCGATAGCGCCTCGATCCTCACCAAGATTAAAGAGGGCTATTTGGTCTGGATGAATATAGTCCCGCATATGCCAAAAGGTGCCCGCTACACACTGGGCGCTCGCATTGAAACGAAATTTCTCGATCTTCTTGAGCTATCATACATCACCTATTTTAGTGAGCGGGAAACGAAACGGGAGAAACTTTCCCAGTGCATCCTCATGCTAGATGTATTGAAATTTCTCATCGCGGTGGCGTGGGAGGGAAAACTTGTTTCGCACGCACAATTTGAGGGTATAGGGATAAAACTTGATGAGGTGGGCAAAATGTTTGGCGGCTGGAGAAAAAACCTCGAGGTCCCCGTACAGAAAAACCGCGCCGGATAAGCGCGGAAAAGTGTATACTTTCGAAGACCGAAGACGAACGTATTGTCGAGATTCCAGTGATTGCCAGGATTCGCCCAATTGCTATTGAGCCACAAATCGTCTTCATTGCGTTCCACCTTGAACACGTTCGGATTGCCGTTACGGTCAGTTTTGTATGGCGTGCCATAGTACCGCACTGCCCGTCTACCAGAGATCCGAGCTGTATTGTATGGTGATTAAAAATCAGCGAGCACACCAGACCAAGTAACTACTTTTTTGGTGGACACTATGTAGGCCCTCCGTGGAAAGCCGTAGCCCGCCCACGCTCTCAACCTACTAGTGCCGGAAAGGTCTCGAAAAGCCAATAGCCGTTCGATGCAACCAATCTAGTAAGTAGTATACACGAAAAAAATCGGCCGAAAAACCGAAGCATCAAAGGATCAAACACGCAAAGTATCTAGGTTACTTGCGAAGACCGAAGACGAACGCATTGCCGAGAGACCAGTGATCGCCAGGACCCGCCCAAGGGCTATGGAGCCACAAAGCGTCTTCATAGCGTGCCACCTCGAACACGTCCGGAGAGCCGTTACGGTCAGTTATTGGATTCATGGCAATATAATACCAGTCTCCTGAGCGCTGGTTTCTGTCTTGCAGACGCGCATGCGGACCAGCTTCAGCAGGGAGGAGCTCTAACCCTAATTTTGGTGCCTGTTCAAAAATGTGGGCTATCGTTGGGTAGCCCGTAAACCCAAGATCGCCGAGTCTGAGTTTCGCGACGCGGATTTCTCTGCTTTTTGCAAGCGTACCAAAATCAAGTGAATGCATCATGTCTCGGGCATAGTCACCCAGGGAAAACGGGTTTTTCGTGAGTGCCCGCTCGAGTTCGGCCTCAGATTTGCCGCCTATTTCAATTGAATAGCTGTTTTTCTTGATTGCTGTCTCAATGTCGGTACCTTGTAGGTTTTCCATATAGCGCGTATTGTAGCATAGATTCCGCCTATTTGCAAGTGGTGAGCGTTGTGTTGGGCAATACAACTACTTGTAAAGATCCTCCAATACTTGGTATAGTATTTTTGCGTTCAACCTATCGATCACTTTTTTAGTGGCCGCATTGGACAACTTGAGTGATCGAGTTGAACGCAACCAGTGCGGCCATTTGAGTTTTGAACATTAAAATTTTTGCGTTTTTTCTTCTACTTTTTAAATCGGCTCGAATTTTTGCCAGTCGCACCGTTCAATCTGCTCGCCGCGCCCGCCCCCGCGGCGAGCCAATCGGCAACCAGTCTCCAAATGTGCCAAGAGAGGGACTCGAACCCTCATGCCGATTTAATCGGCATAGGTTTTTGAGACCTACGCGTCTACCGATTCCGCCATCTTGGCGAGCTTAGAGCATTATAACATGAACAAGAGATTGCTTCGCTTCGCTCGCAATGACAAAGAAATCAGTGGCCGGGTTCGCTCTTTTTGCGCTCCACGCTATAGAACCGGATGCGGTCGCCGCGGAACATCAGGTCCACCTCTGCCAACGGCCCGTTGCGGTGCTTGGCAATGCGCAGTTTGGTGGCAATCTGCTCGCCCCACTTCGTCTGGTCGCCGTCTTCACGGTAAAGAAACATCACCACGTCCGCGTCCTGTTCGATACTGCCGGACTCGCGCAGGTCGGAGAGTTCCGGCACCCGGGTGCCGCGTGCTTCCACTGCCCGGGAAAGCTGTGAACACGCCAGGACCGGCAGCCGCAGCTCGCGTGCCAGATTTTTCAGGCTTTGGGAGATGATGGAAACCTCCTGCACGCGGTTGTCATAATGCCTGCCCGAGTCGGCAAGCTGCAGGTAATCTACGATAATAAGTTTCACCCCATGCTCCACCTGGAGCCGCCGGGCTTTGGTGCGCATCTCCACAACGTTGATCCCGGGCGTGTCGTCTATATAAAACGGCGCCTCGGCAAGCTCGCCCATCGCCTCGGACAGCCGGGTAAAGTCATCGTCCGACAGTTTGCCGGTTTTCAAACGCCACGCATCGATATCCGCCTGGGACACCAGGAGGCGGTCAACGAGCTCTTCTTTGCTCATTTCCAAAGAGAACATCCCAACTGGAATTTTTTCTTTCACCGCCACATGCTGGGCGATGTTGAGAACCATCGCGGTTTTTCCGGTACCGGGTCGTGCCGCAAGGATCAGAAGGTTGGCATCCTGCATGCCCGCAAGCCTGTTGTCCAAATCGATAAACCCGGTCGGCACGCCGCGTAAACCCCCTGCCCGCTTATGGAGCTCATCCAGACGGTCGAATGATGCAGCGAGGGCATCTTTGATGGGGATAAAGTCGCGCCGCTGGGCTTGCTGGGAAATAGCAAACAGTTCCTGCTCCGCGCTATCCACGATCTCCTGGGCGCTGCCCTGTTCTTTAAATGCAAGCTCCGTGATCCTTGCCGCAGCACCAACGAGCTGCCGCTTGGTAAAATGTTCCTGCACGATGCGGCCGTACCGCTGGGCATGGGCACTGGTGGGCACCACGTTAATAAGCTCCGAAAGAGCCGATGCGCCACCCGCGTCTTTCAGTTTGCCCTGTTTCTTGAGTTGTGCCGTGACGGTGACCACGTCGATGGGCTCGTGTGCCTCATAGAGATCCATCATCGCGGCAAAAACAAACCCGTAGGTCTCGTTGTAAAAATGGTTCGGCCGCAAAAACTCCGCCACGTCCACCATGGCATCTTTATCGATGAGCATTGCGCCCAGCACCGATTGTTCGGCCTGCGTATCATGCGGAGGAACTTTGGGATCCGGCATAAATGCGATTAGCACGTGATTTAAAACTACATGATCAACACGTGATTATCATGTGCTTATCATGTTCTTTCATCATGTGCTCATTATTAATTTTAATAGCAATACAACCATAGGGGTATAAAAGTCTTATGCAAGCAAGGCTACTCTAACACCACCACAAGCATCTCTTCGGGAATTTTGCCTTTGACCACCGTGAGTTTGGGAACGGGCGCCACACCTTCTTTCCCCATTTCTTTGAGGAACGCCGAAACGGGTGCAAGTTCACCGAACGTCTTTTGGTTGAGCTCGGGTCTGGCGTAGTGCATCGGGATGACGATGGACGGTTCTACTTCGTGAATGAGTGCTACCGCGCGGGCTGCATCAATGGTGTAGGTGCCTCCCACCGGAACAAACAGCACGTCCACGCCGTCAAGCGCTTCCACCTGAACGGTCGAGAGGGTATGTCCCACGTCGCCCAAGTGCACCACCGAAACGCCGTCAATCTCCATCCGGTATATGGTATTGGTGCCGCGCTTGGCCCCCTTTTCCTCATCGTGAAATACTCCGATGCCCACAATGCCGACACCCTTTACTTCATACTCCCCGGAGCCTTGAACGACAAACGGCGCCCCTTCAATTTGTTCCACACTGTTATGATCCCTGTGGGTATGAGAAATCGTGACGATATCTGCCTCCACGTGCTTAGGAAATTTCAATCCCACCATATCCGGGTCGAATGGATCGGTTATAACGATCGCCTGTTTGCCGCGGAGTTTAAATGAAGAGTGACCAAGGTAGATGATGTCCATAATGTTCCGCGTCAGTTCCGCGTCTTCTCTTGCATTTTATATCAGATTTGGGTATCCTAAGCAACACCTCATTTCCCCTGCCCCGGGAATTATGAACAAAGACGCACTCTTAGCAACACTCATCGGCTTGGCTGCGGGACTTGTCATCACCGGCGTACTCCTGTTGGGCCCGTCGCTGACGAAATCGTTTCCTAAACTCTCGCTTCCCCGCATCACCCTCCCTTCCCTTGCAAAACGGGGCACACCTTCACCTACCCCGGCACCGGCTCAGGAGCTTACGGTCACGATCGACAGTCCTTTGCCGGAAGAAATCGCCGTAGGCGATACGCTCCTTGTTTCCGGCAGCACCCTGCCTGGCGCTACGGTCGTAGCCCAGGGGCCGCTGGATGAAGACGTGGTACTTACGCGCGACGGCGGCGCGTATGCGGCTAAAGTATCGCTTATTGAAGGGAGCAACGAGATTACCGTCACCGCATATAAAGACGGAAAATCCGTCTCCCAAAAGGTAACCGTCTTTTACACACCGGAGGAATTTTAAACTATGATGCGATTATCCCTTCTCACCCTTCTCACCCTTCTCACCATTCTTCCTGCCGCGAAGGTGGGTGCGGCACCGGAGGCAACGCCTACGGCAAACGTCAAACAGATTGAAGATCTCAAGGAGCGGTTGGCCACCAAAGTAGCGCAACTCCGCCAGTCCTCCCGCCGCGCCATTGCCGGCACGGTCAAAACCGTCTCTGTGTCTACCGCAACCATTGAAACGAAAACTAAGGATATCAAAATTGAGCTCACCGACGATATTGTGATTGTCCAGAATCTCCGCGGAAAACGCACTAAGCTGACCGTCGACGATCTGGCCAAAGGAGACAATGTGGTCGTCTTTGGCGAATATGATGCAACGCTGGATTTGCTCAGGGCCAAAGTGATCTTTATCCAAGCGACCCAACCAGAGCGTCTGGCCGGGACGGCAACCGCCGTGGACACGAAGGAATTTACCGTGACCCTCGCAACGCCGGAGGGGAAAACCATCATTGTAGACATCGAAAAAACTACCAAAATTACCCTGTGGGACGGACAAAAGCTGACGAAGGGCGGCTTTTCCAAAATTGTCGCAGGTGATACCGTCCACCTCGTCGGTACCACCGTACCCAAAAAAGAAAACCGGGTAAGCGCCATCCGGATCCTGGACATCGGCAACCTGACGAATGCGCCCACAGTTGCCCCGACTCCAACCGAAGCGCCGACGCCGTAATCCATTGCTTTACTCCATATTACTGTAGTAACATACGTTTTATGGCACGATTTAAGGCAGACCGGTTCCCTACCTATACCCCCAAGTCCTACCCCTCAAAAGAAGCAAAAGAGCTCTACACCGCTATTTTGAAACTGAAAACCGTTGATGAAGCGGCTAAATTTTTTCGCGACCTTTTGACCATGCCGGAGATTACGGAATTTGCCAACCGCTGGCAGATAGTGAAACTCCTGTATCGCGGCGTGTCCTACGCGTCCATTGCCAAAAAGCTCAAGGTGTCCACCACCACGGTCACCCGCGTCGCCTATTGGCTCCGCAGCGGCATGGGCGGCTACAAGCTCCTGGCTGACCGCATGTTCAGGAAAAAATAACGCTGGGCCTTGACAAACTCATATTAGCGTGCTAATATATTAACGTGTTAATACGTTATTGAAATTTAATCTTTATGAACCGACCACTAAAATCATTTGTTGATTCGTCCTTCCTTGCCGGCAATGCCGGTCTTTCTTCTCGTGCGCTTCATCATACCCTCAACTAAACCTGCGCGTGGTTGAGGCGAGAAACCTCCTTATTTAGCATTTATCATTTAGCATTCATCATTTCATATTCTCCCCTCTCCCATTCGTAGGCTTTATGTTCCCTGCGAAAAAATATTATGAACGCAATCACGTTGCGTAAGCAACTTTTTTATACCGTTCGGGATATACCCTACCAAATCAATACAAGGGAGAGGGATACATGCTGCAGGTCAAAAACGAAAATACTTGCTGACCTATTTATCCGTATTGGCCTAAAGGCACGTATTGCAACCGGAAGATTCTTTTGGAAAGATATCGGGTTGCCACAATCAATCCTTCAACTTGCGCCGACTCCAACTGAATATCACTTTTTCCTGCGCGTCTATATACCAGAATCAAAAAAATGGATTTCTGTGGATCCTACCTGGGACGTTGGACTAAAAACAGCGCTCCCCATCGCAGAGTGGGATGGATTCACGAACACCGTATTTGCCGTACCTATCAGACGTTTCACCATCCTCAAAAAGAATAGTGTTTATGTTGCGCCCTATGCTTATCCCTTTACAAATTTTGATCCGAACGATTCATTTACTAGGGCACTGAATACTTGGTACGCGTCGTTAAGAAAAGGAGGAATATGACAACCGAATCGCCGTCTCCTACCGAACAACAACAGTTCTATCTTGACGGATTTTCTCGGCTCATTGCCGGATTAAAAGAGGACGGAGACGATGCTCAAATGTTTGAGTATCTTCGTGATGCGCTCCAAACAAGACCCGAGCTTATCCTGCCTATTATAGAAGGAAGTATACAAAGAGCAGGGGCAACATTGGGGCAACAACGGCGTGGAGGCTCTTCCGCCACGCTCTACTACCCTATCGAAGCAGCCATAAAATATCTCGCCAAACAAAACGGATTTTTTTCTGACGGTCGCGATCCGCTCACATCTTCCTCATGGAACCTATCCGAGGTGATGGATTTTCTTGAAAAATTCAAGACGGAAATCATCGACACTGCGGGATCCAAAACTACTGCGAAAAATCTCCCCCAACGGGCGGTACAAATGATGTGGCTTTTGGACCAAACGTCCCAAATAAAACCATCAAAACCCTATGTGTTTATTGAACTGGGCGCAAGTAATGGGCTTGTTCTCGATGCATTCAGGCAACCTACACAATTTAAACAATGGTACGCCAGACAACCGTCGGCACAACTATCCCAACAAGTTCCTTTTGGTGAAAAACTCACGCTTCCATTATATCCGACCATGGGACTCGATATCGCCGCCCCGGACATGGATTGGAACTTTGTCAATATTTTGGATGAAGGAATCCGTGAAGAAGTACGTGATTTCGTTTCCATCTTTCCAGAACGCTCCAACATCATCATCGGAGACGCAAGAAATGTCCGACAGATCACAGAGGTATCTAGTCTTATGTCCACCTCGTATCCGTCAACACCGATTGTCATAAGTTGCTTCATGTTATATCAGGTACCGCAACCCGCAAGAGATGAACTACAGCAATCTGTTCGTGAGTTCCTAAAAACTCAGGGCGGCGGGCTTTTTATAAAAACCGATATTGCCAAATACATGGGCAGACCTGAAATGGCTGGTGGTGCGCTGTCATGGATCGAAAACGAACAAGGTGACATTGTCTCCCCTACCATCATGCTTCGCGGAAAAACCATTTCTCAATGGGACATTGTTTCGGAGGATTTATGAACGAAAACGTAGTAAACAAACAAAAAGAAACTCTCCCTTCTAGGCCTCAGGCAATCATTTTTGACCTGGACGGAACATTAGCCGTATCCTCACGTTTTTATGACGAAATATATGCAGAAACACTTGTGGACCTTGTACGGGAAACGAAAGGAGAAGAAGCCGTTGAAATACTCTTGGCGAGAGACAGGCTGGACGGGAAAGGTGAATTGACGCTCCTTTCCATGGGAATCCCGTATCGCTTGTGGGCAGAACGACTCATCGCAGCGCCTCTTGATCTCATCACACCTCAACCTGACATTGTGTCTGCCGTTCGAAGTATATGGGTAAAAAAGTTGCTATACACCGGATCTCCTGAGGCTTTTGCGTACCGGCTATTGGAACGAATAGGATTTGATCCGCGAAAAGATTTTGAATTGATCCTCGGCTGGAAAGAGCCGGAAATCTTCCCTCTCAAATGGTCAAACTCCCCCTTTGTTTTTGCCTCTATCACCGCTCTTTTGCGATGCGATCCACAGAGTGTTTGGAGCGTAGGAGATAACTGGGAAACGGATTTGGAGCCGGCGAAGCGCATTGGTATCACCACGATTCAAATACGCAAAGCAACCGGTGCGCCGGATTTCCGTTTTCCAGACGTTCCGTCCCTGATTACAGCATTTCAAAACGGAGGGACATCATGAAAAGGATCCCCCTGTACATCGATACCGATATGGGAGTTGACGATATCGTCGCCATCTGTTTGCTTACACAAAACTCAAGATATGACATACGCGGTATAAGTCTCGTCAACGGAGTAACTACCGTACAAAAAGGAATACAAAACGCTCAAAGGCTTCTGAGAGCTCTTGACGTTCCCTGTCCCATCTTTGTTGGCGCGAACAGAACGCAACAAAAATCCTCTATTCAGTTTCCCCAAGTTGATCGCGCTCGTGCAAGCTCACTCGATCTCCTAAGAGACGTCCCTCTACCCTCAAAAGGATCTAATCCGGTTCTGCCGATTACCGCGTTACCTGAGTGGATAAAGAAAGAATCTGCACGTGTTACTCTCGTGTGTATTGGCCCGCTTACCAACCTCCCACCGCTTCTCCGCGATCCCAGCTTCAAAAAAAAGGTCCAAATGATCTATATCATGGGCGGAGCCCTACGTTGCGCCGGGAATGTCTGTCCGCGATTTATCAGCGAGTATAACTTCCGACTCGATCCTCAGGCTGCACAGAACGTCCTCACAATAAAACTTCCTATAATACTCGTTCCTATGGATGCGACAAAATACGTCCCAACCCGACCGAGACTTGCAACCGGACAAACACTTCGAAACCTTCAAAGATTTTATCAAGTTGCCGTACAAATCCGCCCGCCGACACTTGCCGGCAGAATAATGCAAGCAATTATTCTCAATAATTCATCCGATTTTGACTACTTCTACGATCCCCTCGTTGCAGGAATTCTAATAGACCCCTCGATAGTCACCAAACTCGAGCGTTTTGCCATAAATGTTCGGGTCAAAGGTCAATCCATCGGCAAAATCACTACCACGATTCAGCGAAAACCCAACATCGACGTCGTAACCTCTGTATCCGGATCCAAACTGTATAAACTCATTCTTCGATGCATTAAACAAAGAAGCGCATTATGACCAGTACCAAAGAAAAACTTGCGTGCCCGGAAACAGAACCGATTTCATCGTTTATATTAACGTGGGACATTGTTCCTCTCGTTGGCCGGCTATGTAGGGAAAAGGGTTGGAATCCGCCATCCCAAGAGACATTTGAATTGGCAAAAAATGTAATTACGAGATCACTTTCAGAAACGTTTGGAGACTCGAAAATAATCCTCATCGACGCCGACACAATTAATATCGAAATCGAGCGCACCGTTTTGACACTGAAGAATGAGAAAAAAATACCCACGGTAACCATGGATCCGGTTTATGGGGCTGTTACTGCTGATTATGCCCTCAATACAACCCGTGGACTTACAGATGACGGATCAATAGAAGAAATCGCACGACCCGGGTATCCTACCATCGGTGAACAAATACGCGCACTTTCACAATCTTTGAATGGAAAACGTGAAGTCTATCTCGTGGATGCCGGAGCGTTTTCCGGTGGATCGCTTCGAACGATCATAGAATTACTCCGTAGTCAGAATGTTGAAGTGAAAACGGTGACACTCGGATTTGCCACAAAAGAAGGACAGCGGGCGTTGTGGAATATGGGCGTGCGCCCTTTGGTCATAAATGATATAGGAAATCCCATCGACTGGGTCGAGGCAAGAGATTTTATTCCGTTTATCCCTTTATGTGGTCGGGTAATAAAAAATTCCGTCCAGCCTGGAAAACTTTCCATTGCTCTTCCCTATATTTTACCGGAAGGGAATCCCTCCGACTGGGCGAGCATCCCCCCGCAAAAGGGAAACCTTGTAAGTATGGCTGGCTGGAATGCATCGGAAATGATAATGAAAGATATACAAAACAGGAACGGAATAACATTAAAACTCACTGATTTCGTCGATTTACCTGTACGCGTGAGTTATCCGGGGTCCTTAATACCCGAACTGACCGATGTTTTGGACGTCATTAATACTAAAAGACAATTAGTTATTGATTCGTCTAACAAGATACCCAATCGATAGCGATAAGGAAGATGACGTTGGATAAGTTATAATGAACCATATGACTTTGAAACTGTTGCAAAATCTTCATGCATTGCTAGTCACCAACCCGACGAATATCCGATATCTTACCGGATTTGTTGGCGCGGCGCCGGAGGAGAGGGAGGCATATGTGTTGGTGACAAAATCACAGGGGTACCTTTTTACCAACGCACTCTATCGACAAGAAGCTATAAAACTCACACAAAACCCTGATAGCCTCAAAAGGTTAAACCTTTTATGCCTAAAAGGTTTAACCTTTATTGAAATTTCTCGGGAAGAGCCGTTTGCAAAGAAGCTCAAAGAGGTTCTCGACTACGCTCGAACAACAGAACTTGGTTTTGAGGAAAACGATGTGACTGTGGCCGAGTACACCAAACTCAAGAAAGAACTCAAGGGTGTCACGCTTGT
>CAYIWI010000003.1:0-22045 GCA_964367065.1 uncultured Gammaproteobacteria bacterium | reverse complement strand
TGACTGTGGCCGAGTACACCAAACTCAAGAAAGAACTCAAGGGTGTCACGCTTGTTCCGACAAAAAATCGCATCGAGGAACTGCGAATGATGAAGCGCAGTGATGAGATTGCGAATATTAAGGAGGCAGCCAAGCTCACAGATCAATGTTTCACCTTCATTCTATCGAAGCTAACCCCAGGGGTTGAGGAGGGTGAAATCGTCTGGGAAATCGAATCATTTTTCAGAAAAAATGACGCAACCCTCGCCTTCTCCCCCATCGTTGCCTTCGGCAAAAATTCCAGCCAACCGCATTATCAACCGTCAACAGTATATTCTTCGAGCGAGGAGTCTTCGACGAGTCGAGAAGTTCACAGGGATAGTTCTCGACTTCGCTCGAACGATATTATCCTTCTCGATTTTGGCGCACGCATCAATGGCTACTGCAGCGACATGACGCGCGTAGTCTTTATCGGCAAGCCGAAAGATGAATGGCGGCGCGCATACCAAACTGTCCTCAAAGCACAAATTTCTGTTATTCAACGAATGCAATCATGCTATCATGTACCGTTACATGATAGCAAATTCATTAAACTGTCTGGTGCTCAATTGGATCGGATGGCGAAAAAGGTCATCCAAAAAGCCGGCCTTCCACCCTACCCCCACTCTCTCGGCCACGGAGTAGGACTTGCGATACACGAAATACCCCGCCTCATAGCGCGGAAGGATCGCATCCTTCCAAAATCTCAACCACGGAAGGATGCGATCCTTCTGTCTGGCATGGTTTTCACCGTCGAGCCTGCGGTCTATGTGGAAGGAGCATATGGCATTCGGATAGAAGACTTGATACTATTAAAAAAAGATGGAATTGAACTGCTTTCACAATCTCCAAAGGAGATGATCGTTCTATGATCAAACCACAAACACTCAAAGGGTTTCGGGATTTTTTGCCTGCTGATGCCATAAAGCGGCAGTCCGTGATTGGCAAAATCCGCGAGGTGTTTGAGCGGTTCGGTTTTGACCCGCTGGAAACGCCGGCCTTGGAGTATGCCGAAACCCTGCTGGGCAAATACGGCAACGAAGCGGATAAGCTCCTGTATCTGTTTAAAGATAACGGCGGCAGAAGCGTTGGCCTGCGTTACGACCAAACCGTCCCGCTTTCCCGCGTGGTTGCCCAATATCAAAACGAGCTCCCCATTCCTTTCAAGCGTTATCAAATCCAGCCCGTCTGGCGTGCGGAAAATACACAAAAAGGACGGTTTCGCGAATTTTTGCAATGCGATATCGACACGGTCGGGTCTGACTCACCTATGTCTGACGCCGAAATTATTGATTGCACCCTCGCCGCATTCCGAACGCTGGGATTCTCCGAAGTTACCATGCTTGTCAACGATCGCATGCTTTTTGATACCCAAAATCTCACGAAACAGGAAATTATCATTTTAGACAAACTGGATAAAATCGGCAAAGACGAGGTCATCAAACAACTCATCGCTGCCGGTAGGACCGACGCGGAAAATCTATTAGAAGTCCTTGCAGTCGCCAAACCTACCCTCCGGCTGGTCCAAGTGATCGAAGCGCTCAAAAACCAGGGCTATAAAGAAGAAGTAGACTTCCGTTTTGCACCGTTTCTTGCGCGCGGCCTGGACTACTATACCTCAACCATTTTTGAAATCATGCTCTCGGGGTACAGCGCCGGATCGCTTGCCGGCGGCGGAAGGTATGACAAACTCATCGGTCAATTTTCCGGTCGCGATGTGCCGGCGGTGGGCATAGCGTTCGGCTTTGACCGGATCGTGGATGCGATGATCAAGGCCAATCTGTTGCCCCAAAGCGCCACCGCGACACAAGTCTTCGTGACTGTTTTCTCACCCGATGTGCTCAACCCAGCGCTGGCTCTCACGTCGCAACTGCGCGATAGCGGTATCAATACGGAGGTAGCACTTAACCCTAAAGAAAAGCTGGACAAGCAACTCAAATACGCCGACCGCAAGGGCATCCCCTACGTGGTGATCCAGGGACCGGAGGAAGTGGCTAAGGGTGTTGTGAAGCTCAAAGATATGAAAGCGAAAACGCAGGAAGAATTAACCGTTGATCAGGTTGTGGCGAAACTTCTCTCTTCATGAACTCCCATCGCCTTACTGCCTACCTCATGCTCCTTGCCGTCTCGGTGATTTGGGGAGTGGCCGGGCCGGTCATCAAGTTTACCCTCAACGATTTTCCGCCGCTCATTTTCCTTTCCTACCGGTTTGCGATCAGTAGTGCCATCGCACTTATTTACTTTTCCACTACCCGCGTCCGTCTTCCGACCAAGCCCAAAGATGTAAGCCTTATCGCCCTCTACGGTTTTTTTGCCGTTACCGTTGCCCTAGGGCTCCTGTTTTTCGGATTCGAAAAGACAACCTCACTCACCGGAACTCTTCTTTCTGCCCTGTCACCTCTGGTCGTCGTTGCCACCGGCGCACTCATCCTTCATGAACACGTCACGGGACGTGAACGACTGGGGATTACTATTGCATTCGCCGGAACGCTTCTTGCCGTCGTTGCGCCATTTTTTAACGGGCACGCGGGTGACCTCATCGGCTCGATAGAAGGCAACGGACTAATCCTCCTTTCTATCTTTGTGGACGCCATTGCAACACTTTTGGTTAAGCTTATTGTCCGCAACCGGATTCTCCCCGAAACACTGACACACGTTTCGTTTATCATCGGATTTCTCACTCTATTCCCAGCCGCACTTGTTGTGCATTCATGGAACAGCATCGTAACAGCAATCGCCAGCGCTCCGCTTTCGGCCCACGCAGGCGTTTGGTTTATGGCGGTATTCTCCGGCACTATAGCCTACACGTTACGAAATAAAGCGGTGAAAACAATCGAAGTGTCCGAGGCAACTCTTTTTTCCTACCTCTATCCCCTGTGGGCCGCTCCGCTTTCCCTTCTCTGGCTTGGAGAAACTATCACTCCCCCGTTTCTCTTAGGCGCCATCGTGATTGCTGCGGGTGTAGCTATCTCCGGGTGGAAAAAGCGGCGGAAACATGCTAAAATACAGCCATGAAGACCAACATTCACCCCCAATGGTACGACGATGCAAAGGTCTCCTGCGTGTGCGGCAATACGTTTACGGTGGGCGCAACCAAGCCGGAACTCCGCGTGGAAATCTGCGGCCGGTGTCACCCCTTTTTCACCGGTGAAATGAAGTTTATCGACACCATGGGCCGCGTGGAGCGCTTCCAGAAAAAGCAAAAAGCAGCCGTGGTCACTGCGGCAGTTCTGGCCGACAAAAAGAAGAAAAAGAAAGAACGGGAAGCACAACTCCGATCCCCCAAATCCCTCAAAGAGATGCTGATGGGGCTGAAATAATGAATCCCGATATCGCTATTTTGGAATTCAGACCCGGCCCGGGTGGCGAGGAAGCTCGTATATGGGCCGGCGACCTCATGCGCATGTACACGCGCTATGCCAACATATTGGGGTGGAAAGTGGAGCAAATTGACGATTTTGTGATTCGCCTACGCGGGCCGCAGGCGTTTGCCAAACTGCAGTACGAAGCCGGTACCCACCGCGTCCAGCGCATACCGGAAACCGAGCGCCACGGCCGCATTCACACATCCACGGCCACGGTCGCGGTACTTCCCGAAATACCGGAAACGGATGTGACCGTCCGGCCGGAAGACTTAGAACTGGAATTTTTCCGCTCGGGCGGCAAAGGCGGACAAAATGTAAATAAAGTAAGCTCTGCTGTCCGTATCCGTCACAAGCCAACAGGACTCGTGGTTTCCGCCCAAACCGAGCGCGACCAGTACCAAAACCGCCAGGTTGCTCTTTCCATGCTTCGGGCAAAGCTATGGGAAAAACAAGAAGTGGAGAGTGCGCAAGTGCTGAGTGCCAACCGAAGCATCATAGGAAGAGGAATGAGAGCAGAAAAAATCAGGACATATAACTTTCCCCAAAACCGCGTCACCGACCACCGCATCAACAAATCGTGGCATAACCTGGAGGATATTATCGACGGAAAACTCCAGAAGGTAACCGAAGCGTTGCTTGCCTCGCGCGTATAATTATTCCCCCTGATTTCCGAGCACTGCTTTCACATTCGTTTCTTTGCCGTTGCGCCAAATCACCAGAGTCAGCGTATCCCCTACTTTCTTTTTCCCGATCACGCGGGCAAGCTCGGCGTTGTCGCCGGTAAGCTTCACATCGTCGATTTTTATAATGATATCTTCCGGCTTCACGCCTGCTTTGTCTGCCGGGCTGCCGGCGATGACTTCCATGATGTAGGCGCCTTCCGGTACGTCGTTGAGGATCGCTAAATCGCGGGAGATCGTTTTGTACCGGACACCCAAAAACGGGCGGTTAAATTGTCCGGTGGCGTTGAAGTTGGCAAGTGAATCGGCAATGACATTGATGGGGATGGCAAAGCCGATATTCTGGCCTTCGCCGGATACCGCGGTGTTGACGCCGATAACTTGACCTGCGCTGTTGAGCAATGGTCCGCCGGAGTTGCCCGGATTGATCGCCGCGTCCGTCTGAATCACATTATCCAGTCGCTCCACATACCCCTCAAAGGGACTGCCGGCAGTGATACCGCGGCCGACACCGGAAACGACACCGGTGGTCACCGTATGCCGAAATTCACCCAAGGCGGTTCCGATGGCAATGGCCAATTGCCCTACCTTAATCTTACTGCTATCCCCTAGTTCCACCGGTTTGAGCCCGACCCCCTCGATTTTTAAGATAGCTAAATCATTGCCCGGGTCGCGATAAATTTTCGTTACATCGTACGTCTTGTCGTCTTTGGTAATGATGCGGTACTTCGCCTCAGTATCCGCAACCACGTGTTTGTTCGTGACAATAAGGCCGTCCGCCGACACGATAAACCCCGACCCAATGTCCTGTTCCAGTTGCTGCGTAGTCCCGGGGCGTCGCTGAAACGGCTGGAAGGGATTAAACGGATTGATCTCGAGTATGTCTCCCAATCGGCGCGTTTTGGTGATGCCGACGGTCACCACCGACGGCGATACGCGGTCCACCGCATCAATCACGACGGATTCCTCGGTCACCACCCGCACCTGTTCGGTGCCCGGGATCGGTTGCTGGGCTGGCGGAATCTTCATGTACCGCTCCAAAAATCTCCAGTTGAGCCCCCCCATCCCTGACGAAATGACGCCTCCGATGATCAACAGGACTGCTGCGAGTACAAGAAAAAAACGTTGAAATCGCATAGAATCAATTGTTTATTTGTTTATTCTAGTAACAATTCCACTGCTTTTGCAAGTTGTGCATCAGCGGTTGCCTCTCCTTCAGCTGAAGGATCCATCTTTACCTCAACATCCGGCGCCACCCCGACTTTATTGATCCAATCACCTTTTGGCAAAAGCCATTTTCCGGTGGTTACGTGCAGGCTCGCTCCGCCGGACAGATCCTGCGGCGTCTGCACCGATCCTTTGCCAAACGACGTCTCGCCGACGAGTTTAGCCCGCTTATAATCCCGAAGCGCACCGGATACGATTTCCGATGCCGACGCGCTCCCTTTGTTCATCAGAACCATAAGCGGAATGGTGAGAAGCCTGCCGGTGCGCACAACCGGGTAATCCTGTTTTGTCCCGTCGCTGTTGACCTGCGATACCACGGTGCCACTCTTTATAAATTCACTTGCGATAAACACCGCGCCCTCCAGGTATCCGCCCGGATTGTTTCTGAGATCAAAAATCAATCCCTTGAGACTCCCGTTGGCCGCTTGGGCGGCAAGAATGTCGGAAACAGCTTTCTCCCATTCATCGTTGGTCCGGTCACCGAAGCGGTTGAGCCGCAAATAGGCAACTTTGCCGGGCATACTGGTTAGGTTACGAAATTCCGGCACGCCGGATATTTCCGTAATTTCCGACGGACGCTTCACCCATGCTTCCACCGTAGGTATCACAATCGTATCGCGGACAATCGTGATATCAACTGGTTTTTGGCCCCCTTCATGAAAAATCTGAAGCGTCACCTGAGTGCCCCGCGGACCGCGGATTTTTTCTACCGCCTGCGATACGGTCCAACCGGCAGTGTCTTCGCTGTTGACTTTGATAATTGCGTCGCCTGCCCTGATCCCCGCCTTCTCCGCAGGGTTGCCTTTGAGGGGAGCCACAACGATCACCCGATTATCCTTCATTCCCAACTGGGCGCCGATCCCTTCAAATGCGCCGCCCAATTCTTCTTTAAATTCCTTATTCTCTTTGGGCGGTAAGAATGCCGTGTACGGGTCGCCCAAAGAATTGACCATGCCGGAGATGGCGCCCCACACCATCTTCTGCGGATCCATGCTGGCGCGGTCTATGTAGTAGCGAAACAGCCGCTGCCACACGTCCCAAAACAGAGAAAAATCGACGGTCGCAGTGGGCGGGGCTTGTTGATTGATAACCGCGCGCTTCTCAGGAGAAAGGGTGACGGTGGTCTTGCGAAACCCCAGCTGGTATCCGATACCACCAGCAAGAAGAACAATGGCAACAATGAGAATGATCGATCGGATTTTAGAGAATGGCAGGGATTTCATGGGTTTACGCTCGTACCACAAAGGGCAACAAAGCCACGTGGCGGGCGCGCTTCACGGCAATCGTCAGTATCCGCTGGTGTTTGCTGCACACACCGGTTCTTGCGCGGCCTAATAGTTTTCCCCGTTCCGTGAGATATTTAGATATTACTGCCGTATCTTTGTAATCCGGCGAGGTTTTGCCCGCGCAAAACATACAGTTTTTTGCTACCGGCCGCTCCCGCCGCTGAAATCTGTTGCTTCTTTTCATCATAATTAGAAATTAGAATGGTATATCGTCAGGATTCACGTCTTCTGTCGCCGGCTGCGGATCCTGCGTTTTCTTTGATCCTTTTTTCACCGCTGGTTGCGCAACCACCGACGTTTTTGATGCGTCCCCGTCTGATGCATGCGACTGCCCTCCCTGCACAGGAGACCCGATCGAACTTCCCTCATCCGGTGCTGCTGCCCCCTCACCGGCTACTGCCGGCCGGCGGCTATCCAAAATGACCATGTCTTCGATCACTATTTCCGTCGTACTTCGTTGATTGCCATCTTGCCCCTGCCATGTATTGGTCCGGAGCCTACCTTCGACGTAAATTTTGCGGCCCTTTGTGAGAAGCTGGCTGCACAGTTCTGCAAGTTTATTCCACGCAACAACGCGATGAAACTCCGTCTCTTCTTTTTTCTCGCCGCTCTCGGTGGTCCAGTAGCGGTTGGTCGCAAGACCGATCGTGCACACCGCCGCACCGGTGGGCGTATACCGAAGCTCCGGATCCCGCGTGAGATTGCCGATCAGCATGACTTTATTTAAACTTCGCGATGACATACCGGTTAATCCTATTTCGCCGTTAACAAATATCTTAGCACATCCGTACTCACCCTCGTGCGTTTTTCGATGTCAGAAACATGCAACGCTTCTGCTGAAACGGTTGCCAGGACATACACGCCTTCTGTTTGTTTTTGTATGGGATATGCAAGAAATTTTTTCCCAAGAATTGTGATACCGCTCAGTGTAGCGCCATCGCCGACCAGCTTACCCACGCTTTCTTCCAATTTTTTCGCGTCACCCGCATCCACCGCCGGCGCAAACACGACCATCAACTCATATTGCCGCATAATAGCCTCAATAATACCATGCAAGGAGCCAAACCTCAAGCCCCGATCTTAAACTCCACCACCTCGCCATCTTTCATTACATACTCTTTGCCTTCGCTTCGGACCAATCCCTTCTCCCGAGCGGCCTTCCACCCCCCTACGCCAAGGCTACGGGGGGCAAGCCCGCCTGGATTTATAAAATCTTCAAAAGATATGACATCTGCCTTAATAAATTTTTTCTCAAAATCGGTATGAATCACCCCCGCCGCTTGGGGTGCTTTTGTACCGTTTTCAACGGTCCACGCACGGGATTCGATAACACCGGTCGTGAGAAACGATAGAAGCCCCAACATCTCATATGCCCGTTGTATGAGCCGGTCAAGGCCTGAAGCATCCAATCCTAAAGATTTCAGATATTCCTTTTGTTCATCTTCTGAAAGTCCCGCAAGCTGCGCTTCGGTTTCAGCGCATATTGGAAGAATAGGTACAGTACCTAACTGAAGTGCCGTATCACTCAGCTGACTCTCCGACGCGTTGGCCACGTACAGAATAGGCTTCATCGTGAGTAACTGTAAATCACGAACGAGTAATCGCTCTTCAGGATCGGTAAGCACGTCCCGCGCAAGTTTGCCGGCATCAAGTCCCGTTTTAAGCTTTAAAATAACATCCCAACGTTCAAAATCCTCTTTCGTAGATTTTCCTTGCGGTTTGCCCTGAGCGAAGCCGAAGGGTTCAACCTGCTTCGTGAGGGTCTGCAAGTCAGCCAACATAAGTTCGGTTTCGACGATTTCACGGTCGCGCTCGGGATTTACGTCACCCGCCACATGGACAATGTTGGAGTCGGTAAAAAATCTCACCACGTGGCAGATAATGTTGACTTCGCGGATATGCGATAAAAATTTATTCCCCAATCCCTGGCCTTCCGATGCGCCTTTCACCAGCCCCGCAATGTCGACAAACTCGACAACCGCCGGCACAACGGGCGGCAGTGTATCCATCTTTTCTTCCTGCTTGGTAATTTCTGCAAGCTTGGCAAGCCGCACATCCGGAACTGGGACTACTCCAATGTTTGGTTCAATGGTCGCAAAGGGATAATTGGCAGCAAACGCCACCTGCTTTTTAAGAAGCGCATTAAACAAAGTGGATTTTCCTACGTTAGCTAAGCCCACGATCCCGACACGTAAATTCATATATTTGACAAAAATATAACAAACTTCTATACTTATACTACAAAAAGCGAGGGAGAGACCGTAAGGCTCGAGCTCGTTTTTTTACTTTTTCGGAACAACACAAAAGGGTTCGATAACTTCATAAAATTTCATTTTTTCTTCTTTGGCAATTTTTGGTTTCTTAAATAACTTAGTATCAAGTATTCGAATCATACGATCTTCATAGGAACCGACTTTATAGCTTGCTTTACCTGACTGACGAAAATATTTACATATCGCCGCGTATGCAAATAAATCCGCCATTTCTTCTTCAATATCCGAATTATGTTTCGTAACAAATGAAAGAGCGGTCAAAACCGATCGCACTCTTGTGTAGTCGACGGAAAGCTCTTGACAGCCAGGGGACAAAAAGTATGAAAACTCGTTTAAATAGTACTTATCTTTTTCTGCACTAGCCGATTCCACGGTAATTTTTCCGCGATCATTCTTCTGACCAAACAACCACACGATATAGTGGTAAAAGAGCAAATGGGACGTTTCTTTCGTTACTTTTATTGAGTTCCAACCCTTTCCCCGAGCCTTTTCCTTATCACAAACGATAACAAAAACTGTAAAATGAGACTCTTTCAAAAAAGAAAGCAAGTCCCAAATAAATTCTTGATATTCCTGTTTATGTCTATTGAATAGCCCAAATTGGGCCGACTTTTTTCCTATATCCCTGGAATGGAATACTACATTGGTTTGTCCCCAGTATTTAAATTTTATCTGGTCTGCCCGAATCTTTAGCTGGGCTCGCTGATCCCGTTCCACTGCGCATCCACAAAGCACATATATATCTGAAGCTTTATCAGTCGGATTGACGTTTCCGGATTCGTCAATAAATAAATCAAAATGCCTCATAATCGAAATTGTAGCATACCAACCGTGGTAACACTATGAAGTTTCTGGGTTGCAATAACGGGCAATTCAAGAACCATCCCCTTAATCACAAAAAGTAGAAGTTTTCTACTATGGTAGAAAATTTTCATCGAATACTTTCCCATCCATCAAAGTACTTATCCAGCACCACATTTTTAAGTTTATACTCTTCGCCAATAAAAAATTCCCTTTTCTTTTCTGATAAGAGAACAAAAATATATGGGCAGGCACAATACACATGTTTTTCTATCATAGTAATAACACTATTTCGTCAAGTTATTTTACGTTTTTAGCCAAAATAAAACCCCCTTCCAAAAAATCACTCAACTGTTGTGCACACGATACACGTGTCAGTCGAACGACTTTGAGGTCAGGGGTTTTACACGTACTAATCGCGGAAATGCTGCTTTAGGCAGTATTGTAGCCACTTGTCATGGTTATTGTTTGACGATAACGGGTCAACCGTCAGCTTACGCTGCCTCTTACGAGTTTAGGTTATTCAGTTTTAGGAAACTTTTCTTCGAACCCGTCGGGTCCAGTGATCGTGAGTCGGCGAAGGCGAGGGTGAGTCCGCAGGTCGTTCTCTTTGATGAACTCGTCCAATGCCTCTTTGGTCATGCTGCGCACGACAATGTCCTCACTACCACCGTAAAGCCCAATGAACGCGACGATCATAAACTCTGGAGGCCGTAGATTGGCTTCCAACTTCCATGGATAGGAAGGATCGTCTGGCAAGTTCACGTTGCTTGCGTTGTGAAGGATCAGTTTCAGTCCAGGGATGATCTTTGACATTGTGAACCTCCTCACAAACGTGTCTGAACGCCGTTCACCAGCCAATGTCCAGCAGCAATGTTACGAGCTTCCTTGCCTTCGAGGCGCGGTTGTTCGATCTTGCCTTCGGTCATCAACTTGCGCGCGACGCGTTCGCACTCATCGGGGTTGAAATCCCAATAAATGCGTTTGTACTCGTCGAGTAGGCCATCCCACTCAGCGGGTCCTGCGGCAGTAGCGGTGACGATCTTGTCAACTTTCTCAAATTCGACAGTACCGCGCACGATGTCTGCCACGCAAAACGACAAGCTTAATCCGATCAGTTTACCTTTCATTGTGAGCCTCCTGTGCTCTCTTACATAGACGTGCGAATGGATAGGGATTTAAACACTTTCTATTTCCTCCTAGTGTGTAAAATACTATCCACTCGTTTGAGCTCAAAGGCTGCTTTTCCGCAATTTGTTAACGTGCAATAAAAAAGGTAAATCCAAAAAATACGCATCGCGTTCTGACGCTCTTTTATGCTGATTTACCAATTTGAGGAGCTTATCAGAAGAAGAAGAAGAAGAAGTCAAGTGTTATAGGACATGAAAATGAAGCTAAAATCAGGTAAAAACAGTCGTTTTGGCCTCAAAAATGGCATCAAAATAAATCGAGGCTAAATGGCCACAAAAAAGGGCGGGAAGTTTATGCCTCCTGCACTTTCTGAACGAATATAGTTACTGAACCACCGAACAGTCTTTAATCGTTATTATCCCAAAGTGTAATGAGTCGGTCTTTTCGGGGTCTTGGAAGTTGGTAGTCGAAGGTAAATCGAAAAAGTGGAACAGTGAGGTTCACGTGCCGACTTTAAGATTCATGGGTGAATTGTAGCACAGATATACCCGTCTTACTCCGGTTTGCAACCCGAAGGGGCAGCAAAGCGGATTAGAGGGGTATATGCTGGAACAAATCTGAGTTGTTTCAGTATAAAAGAAGCATTACGCGAGTTTGGCTCTGTGGGTTAAAATGTTTGCCCACGTAAGGGCTTCTTCAGCCCACACATCATCGCAGCGGATGTCGGAAACCAACGAATGGAATGACTCACGGAATAACCGAAAGGTTTTATCAAACTTGTCAGAGCGAGACATTTGCTCTAGCTGGATAAGATATCCTTGGGTATCGTCAATAAATTGCACAATGCGATCCCGCCTGCCTTCGCTCGCCCACCGCGCCATGCGACCCAAATTAACGGCAATATTCAGTACAACATTTTTCGTGTCCATATGGTTAAGGCAATAATTTCCGAATGATCTGTTCCACCCTTGCACGAATGTTAATATCAAGGACTTCGCGGCTGGGATTGTCTTGACTGGGGCGGATATTGATCATGGAATCAAAGTCAATCTCGCCTGTTTCCATATCTATTCCACCGCCCCACAAATCTTCCTGCTTGCTCCCTTGCGAGAGCAGTGTCTGTTCTCCTTCTACATGACGTAAACCACCTGCGGCAAGAATGCCCCGTGATACGTCAACTACCACTTTCACATACCCTGCGAGATCCTCACTCACTTTCTTTTTGGTTTCGGGATCGGCAGGAGTCGTCAGTACTAGCAACATGCATCCATTGTATCACGCAAACAACGGTTATCGCGAATTAACAATTTTAATCTTCAACAATTTTCTCCACAGTTGGATTTACAATATCTTTATAATCTTTAGATTTCATTGCCACAGAAAAACTCCTATCACCAGCGTTAAAAATAATTTTTTCATTCTCAAAAAGTCTAGGGTCTGCTATCACTTCTAATTCAAAAAGATTGCCAAAGGGAGGAACACCACCTAATTGAATTCCGTTTGTAAGATCCAATACTTCTTGCTCTGTCGCAAATCTTACGTCTTTCGCACTAAAAAGTCTTTTTACTCTACCATCATCAAAACGCAAGTCCGCGGGCAAAACCAACATAACGAATTTTTTGTCAGACTCAGATTTCTTTATCCTGACTATCATCGCCTTTGCGCCTTGGTGTAAAGTATATCCGGTTCTAATTTTTGCCGCTTCTTCGCTAGTTCTCACCGGCTCATGCTCAAAAGTCTCAAACCAACACTTATTTATCCTGAGAACGTCTAAGATTTTTGAAACGACCTTGTGATATTTTTCCATAGCTGTATTTTACTGCGAATCTCTTATGGCGACAAACTGGCGCTTGATAAGCGAGGCAAGAGACTAGGGTCAGGCCTTGATTGTATTGTCTGAACGCTCTATGTAGGTACCATACAAACTTGAATAAAGGCGTTGTTTCAGTCTTTTGGTCTTTGATATGGTATCTGGTTAGGGCGATGCAACAGAAAAATCAAGGCCTGACCCCCTTTTCCCCTTCATAATCTAGTAATGCCTTTAATACATATTTCCACGATAATCAATTTTCCTCACCCAAATTTCCTTTTGTTTTTCCAGAATTTCAAATAGCGCCCGGACACGGCCGGAGCGCAAACGATAAAAACCCGGCGTGCCGGACATCTTTTTAATATCAAGAGTATTGGGAAATGGTACGTCCAGTTGTTGTAACCTGCGAATAATATGTTTCGCATCGAACGAAGCTAAATGTGTGAGATTCTTTGCAGATTTCTTGGTGAGAAATACTTTATATGTTCCCATTTATTGATACTTTTTTGCAATGGTCGTAAGCGGGATCCCGCTACCGCGGTCCTCGAGGGACAATTCCGTTGCCTCTCTTTCATCGGCACGGTCTTCCAGAAGTTCACAAAGCTTGGAAAATTCTTTCATAGACAACACAACTGCCCGCGGGTCGGAATGTTGGAAAAGATACACCATGCCCAATGTATCTACGTCGGATAAAACGCCCAGAGTATCTTCCCGAAGATCGGTAATCGTTTTTGTATTTTGGCTAGTAGGTAATAACATAAGGTTATTATGTATAGAAACCTAAGGTTTGTCAAGTAGTCAGAAAAACAACGCTTAGATTAGTGTTTGTGGCTGGCCAGGTGCCTATTGGTGGCGCGCACTTCGCCGTGCACGTGGTAGAGGGCTGCTAACATGGCAAGCGACAGATACACGTGCCAGATGGGGATGTCGTAATACGGCGGGCACGGGCTGCCGGAGACGGGGGCCACTGCGTCGCAGATGACTTTATAGAGGAATCGGTCAATGTTAACGATGTCTACCGCAGCAACGAGGATAAACAGGAAAAGGAAAACAAAAAACAGTCTATGGTGATGAACCAACTCTTTCAGTTTCATATCTCTTCTATCATAACACATCCGTTGTTTGTCAACACAAGATTTTACTCTATAATACCTCCAATGAAACACGCACGCGCCATTGCCCTTATCCTCATTTTTACCATTGCCCTGATCCTCAAGCTTCACAACTATGCCGCCTACCCCCAGCGCGGTGCCACCAGCGACGAGTATACCTACTCGTTTATGGGCGTAAGCCTCCTGACTCTCGGCGTCCCCATTTCCTGGTCAAATTTTAACATCTACAAAAATACCTATGATCTGATCATTGACAACCTGTACTTCCCTATGGTCTTCCCCTACTTCGATCACCCGCCGCTCAACGGGCTCCTCGTGGGTGGTTGGGCAATCGCCAGCGGAGAAAACACGTTTGCTAAAATTAAACTGTCTACCATCCGCCTGGTGCCGATTGCCCTCTCTCTCGTCTCGGCACTTTTGGTCTATCTTCTGGCCAAACGCTGGTATGATGACCGCACCGCTTTATGGAGTCTCCTTATTTACACTACTGCCACGACATTCGTCATCAACGGCCGGGTGGTATTTGCCGAAAATCTTCTCACGCCCATTCTCCTCCTTTCTCTTTATCTCTACACCGTTCAGCGGGTAATAAGTGCGCGCACAGCGCTCGCGCTCGGTATGCTTTGCGGTCTTTCCATCTGGACAAAAGAACTGGGAATATCGGTGTTTTTCACCTTTCTCTATCTGTTCCTCCACGACCGCGTACCGCGCCGTTACCTGGTTATGTTGACGCTGATGTTTTTCCTGTTTGGCGTGGGCTACCTAGCCTACGGGACGTATTTTGACAGCCAAACATTTTTGGGAATTTTGGCGGCGCAATCCGCGCGCCCCATCGGCCCCCGAGTCCTTCAGACGCTTCTCAATACGCCGATTATCGTCAATAAGCCATACTTCGATGGTTGGTATTTCTTTGGATTCCTCTGCCTCTTGTTCGCTTGTTTTGATGTTGCCCGCCACAAACTCCTTGTAGTTCCCGCGGCAATCTATTTTTTCCTTCTTCTGTTCTCCATCAATCAGGAAGGAGAAATGGGATGGTACATGATCCCGCTGTTTCCGTTCATGGCAATAGCCGCCGCCCACTCTTTGTCAGAAAGCATCAACAGAAAAGGGTGGCTCATTCTGGTGGCGACGCTGTTTGTGGGATTAAGTGCAATCCGCTACCTGTTTGAACCGGCGTTCGGTTTGGTGCCCATGCAATTTCGGATACTCCTGATCATTCTCTTGGCTCCCCTCGTGTTGGTCGGGATATTGGGCAAACAATACACCGCCAGAGTCTCAACCATCTGGTTTTATCTCCTCATTGCGGCAACTGCGCTCCAGACGTTCCGGTATATCCATCCCGCGTAATCACTTTTTCTTGAGTTGTTTCCAGAGCCATAGGCCTAGAAGAACGAGATCAATGAAGGAAACGATCCAAAAGGCAATCATGAGTGATCCGACCGTCTGCCAGCCGGCGCCGCTCCAGCCCATCATGTTTCCTCCCCAGTAACCCATCATGATTTTTCACCTCCCTCCGATAGCGCACCCAGTCCGATTAACGGCACTAAGAACGTGAAGTACGCATACGTCGTCCAATCGCTCGTCATTAAGTATACGAACATCGTGATGCCAGACGCAATCAGCACCCGCCCAACATTGTGCAACTTGAAAAATTTTAATAATCCCAACGCGACAACTCCGGTGGCAAAAGTCCGCACCATCCACATCTCACGCCGGCTTGCAATAATCCCCAACCCATCGCGCAGCGCCACCCAAATATTCCATCCCCAAACCGTATGAAAGTTACCGATTTCGATGAAAAATAAACTCCTGAAAAATCCGGCCGGCGATGCCAGGATAAATGGTAAACTTACTACGCCTACCGTCAGCGCGGTGTAGAAAAGATACTTTTTGTGAGCTATGGGAAGAAATTGTTTTGCTTTCCACAAAAACGGAATGAAAAAGAGAGCAAAAAATGCAAGATAGTGTTTGAATGAAAATGCCAATCCCATGAAAACCGCGCTCCCTATTGCCCATCTTGCCCCTCTTGTCCTCACGGATTGTACCAATAAAACGAGCGCAACCAGCAATAAAAATATCGCGCTGTTGTCGTTGCTGCCGTCTGCCGAGAGATCCAGAAGAAAAGGTGTAAAGGCAACCACTGCAACGACCGGCAGGTGCTTCCATGTCCGAAGAATTCTTCCGTAAACAAAAACCAAGGGAGCCACTGCCATCGATATGACCATTTCAAAAAACCGAAGATCGAGCGTCAAAAGTCTTGCCGGTAAATACCAGAAAAGACTGAACGGAAGGTAGGTAAACGGCGTGGGTCCTGCTTGTGCCATGACCACCTGATCATAGACATTTTTACCGGCCAGGAAATACCCGATGTGATCGCGGATTGCCAGCAGTGTATCCGAGGCATACGTCTCCCGGTAATATCGTGTGTACCTGCCCAACGCACCAACAATAAGAAGATAGATGACAATGGCCAAGAGATTGGGTTTTCGTAAAAACAATAATGCAAGTATAGGCAGAAGCGCAAGCGCAATAAGAAATATGGGTTCGCGGCCGTTGTGGACTAAAAGAACAAACGCCACGGTGACCGTCGTCCAAAACATGCCATCATGATCTTTTTTCATACCTTGCTTCTCCTCGCCCATACGAACGACATAATTTCGGCGATACCCGTCATCCCAATCAATACAGACCAAATGCTCACTCGTTGGATGGCGGCATGCGCGAATATCAGCCACATGATGAGATAGAAAAGGTTATGCATACGCTGCCACCAGACACCGAGACGCGCGACGCTCCGGTCGTTGGAAGTCAGAAATAACGGAAAAAGGAGCGCAAGCGCAACCGTACCGAACATTTCAAACAATGGCCTAGGAAACCACGGCTCAAACCCGGCAAGCAATGACACGAGTCGCACGAAACTTGCGTGCATAAGCGCCAGAAGATACGTTGTGATCCCCAAGTACCGACGAAATATCATAAGAAGAGAAAAAAATTTATGCCGTATATCAAACCGCCGCGCCATGCCAGGGAGGCTCGTAATTACAAAAAACACCAACGCGGCTCTTCCCGCCCAGACGCCCGTCTTATAAAACCATAGTGAGGCATCATCGACCAGGTAGATCGAACGGCTACCCAAGAAAAGAAAAATAACGAAAAGAAGATAAACAATTTTCCAAACAAAAATGATGGTGGCTTTCCGTGCAACACTAAATGCAAATACCTTGTCCATTGCTCCTAGCGTATCCTATCCCCGTTCGCTTGACAAGCGCGCGTCTCCCGTGGCAGACTGGTAGTATGTTCAAATCCAAAAACGCCCTCTTGTTCGGCAGCATCGGCCTCATCGTCCTGGCCATTACGGTTACCACCATCCTTGAACGTACCAAACAAACCGCAGGCGGCGAAGATGTCCGCGCGCGCGCTTCGGCCACCGGTACGCTTACCATGAAAGGCATTGTATCCGCGGTGGATGAAACAAAAAGAGTCGTGATAGTAGACAACGTACAGTTTGAAGATCAGGCGGCAACCGGAAAAAACCTGGGCACATGGACGGTAACGCCGCCGGGGTCGTTCAATCTGACATCGTTATATACCGGAGCAAAAGTAGCATTGATCGTCAACCCGACCACATTTCTTGCTTCGACAAAAACACTCACCGCGCTGGAGATCAAAGTGATACGATAACACTCGTATTGTTCGAGCTTGTCGAGAACACAACTTCTCGAAGAATACATTATTGAAATTTAATTGTTGGTCCTTCCGGAGTATCTTCGATGGTAAATCCTTTTTTCTCAATCTCCTTGCGCACCGCATCCGCCTCCGCAAACTTCTGCGTTTTCCGCAACGCTTCGCGCTTCTTCGCTAACTCCTGAACTTCCTGAGGTATTTCTTTTTGACGCACTGACGCACTGACGCACTGACGCAAGTTAAGTCCAAACACTTCGTCAAAATCTAAAAGCAAATCGTATTTATCCTGTGACGGGATATTCGACTTCACCACTTCCCACACCACCGCGAGGGCCTGCGGCATATTCAAATCATTCTCCAATGCCTCATCGAATCGTTTTCGATACGCATCTACCTTTTCCAGTTTTTCCTGTGACAGTTGGGTTCGTTTCATAGCTGATAGCTGATAGCTGATAGCTGATAGCTGCGAACGCAATTCCTCCAAAGTTTTTTGTGCGTTCGCAAGTGCTTCCCACGTAAAGTTCAAAAACGCCCGGTAATGGGCGGTCATATACAGGTACCGGAGCGCCAACGAATCAAAACCTTTTGCTTCAATATCTGCAAGGCGGTAAAAATTTTCCAAACTCTTCGACATCTTTTTGCCGTCGACCAGAATGAATTGTCCGTGTACCCAGAAGCGCACAAACGGCGATTTGCCGCTTGTTGCCTCGCTTTGCGCAATTTCATTTGTGTGATGGATGGCAATGAGGTCAGCCCCGCCGGTATGTATGTCTATTTGATCCCCTAAGTGTTTTCTGCTCATCGCCGAACACTCAATATGCCACCCGGGAAATCCTAGCCCTTTACCCCGACCCCCAGGCGGGGCGAACGGACTGTCCCATTCCATATCTCTTTTTTTATCCTTGGGTGAAAACTTCCACAGGGCAAAATCCGTAGGGTTTCGTTTTTGCGGGTTTGGCTCTACACGCGCACCGGCTTTCAGTTCCTCAATGTTTTGACCGGTCAGGGCTCCATAACCGGCAAACTTGCTGGTATCAAAATAAATCCCGTCGTCAATTTGGTACGCAAACCCCTTTTGCAATAACGCCTCTATCATCGCAATTTGTTCGGCGATGTGTTCGGTGGGCTTGGGCCGCACATCCGGCTCCACGAGATTGAGTTTTTTGCTGTCAGCAAGGAATGCATCGGTGTAAAATTTTGCAATATCCCACGCCGTCTTCCCCTCCCTTTTGGCTCCTTTTTCCATCTTATCCTCACCGGTATCGCTGTCGGAGGTCAGGTGACCGACGTCGGTTATGTTCATGACAAATTTTACTTTGTAACCAAAATGCCGAAGTGTCCTCACTAAAAAATCCGTCATCGCATACGTGCGGAAATTGCCGATGTGCGCATAGTCATACACCGTCGGTCCGCAGCAGTAGAGTGTCACCAGATTTGGATCCCTCGGTACAAACTCTTCAACCTTTTTCGTCAGCGTGTTATACAGTTTCAACATACGCACATAATACAACATCTTAGTCCTGGCGGATGTTTTTGCCTAGTTCGCTGCCGAGTCTCTTGGCTCCTACGCCGTAGAGGTCGCCGCGAGGGCGTTTGCTGGTGGCCTTCGGTAACTGTTGAGCCGCAGTTTGCGTCTGCTGTTGTTGTGCCAACTGCTTTTTCTGCTCTACCTCCATCTGGATCTTTTCCCAAACAGATGGTTCTTTGGGTTTTGTTTGCCGGGAAAGGAGTGCTTCAAGGGCTTTCCTGGCAATTTTCTTTTTTACTTCTTTATCGGTGAGCGTATCAAACTGCTCCCAGAGACCTTCATTCTTTTTTGAAGATTCGTTCGTGGTAGTTGAAGTCGTTTGACCTTGCGGTTTTTGTCCGCTCGATGTTCCCAACGATTCCAGCGCCTTGCCCGCAATATCCTTGGGTACCTTGGCGACTTCACGCACCACGTCTTTCCCGATGTCTTCAAACGAGCCGATAATTTGTTTAGCTACATTCATAGCATCATGCGAATCCTAATTGAAGTTTTGCCGCCTCGCTCATCCGGTCCACGCTCCATGGAGGCTCAAACGTCAGCTCCACATCAACACTCTTCACGCCGGGAAGTTTCCCTACTGCTTCCCGGATCGATCCGGCAATCTGTTCAAACAGCGGACAGCCGATGGTAGTAAGCGTCATAAGAATGGTTACGTTCCCAAGTTTCGCATCAATATCTATATTGTATATCAATCCCAAATCCCAGAGTGACACACCGATCTCCGGATCAGGAATATTTTTAAGCACGTTCTGAATGTTTAACTTACTAACCATAATTAATACTCGCGCCTGCCTTCTAATGCACGAGTTAAGGTGACTTCATCCGCGTATTCAATGTCCCCGCCGATCGGCAACCCGTGCGCCAACCGCGTTATTTTGATTTTAGCTGATGGCTGATAGCTGATGGCTGATAGCTGTTTTTGTATATACATCGCTGTTGCCTCCCCTTCCATGTTCGAATTGGTAGCGAGGATAACCTCTGTGACACGTGATACATGAGACGCAACACGCTTCAAAAGGTCATTGATGTATATCTCGTCTGGTCCAACATTATTGAGAGGATCGATGGCGCCGTGAAGCACGTGATAGACCCCACGATATTTTCCCGTGCGTTCAATGGAAAGTACGTCCGTGGGATGTTCTACCACGCAGATCACGGAGTGATTGCGGTCCGGATTGCTGCAGATGGTACACGGGTCCACCTCGGCAACGTTTTTGCACACGGAGCAAAGCACGGTGTTGGCTTTCAGTCCCGTAAGGTTTTGCGCGAATGCGTCCAGTTCTTCCTGCGGAACATGCAAAAGATAAAACGCAAGCCGCTGGGCAGTCTTGGGCCCGATAGCCGGAAGTTTTTCAAAAGATTCAATCAGCCGTGATACCGCCTTAGGAAGAATATTCATTCCGGGACTTATCCTATCATCTGGGAGATGGCATCGGCAAGAAGCGGGGCGACAGACACGACCTGCAGTTTGGCAATTTTCTTTTCGGCAGAAATCACGATGGTGTCGGTCAACAAAATCCGATCAATCGGTGCGCGGGTCAGGTTCCCTACCGCGTCGCCGGCGAGCACGCCGTGCGTTGCCGCCACGATCACACCCTGGGCACCTGCGTCTTTCAGTGATGTTGCGCTGTGGGCAATGGTCCCGCCGGTAGAAATAATATCGTCCACGATAATGGCGGTTTTGCCCGTTACATCGCCGATGATTTGGAATGACTCACTGGTGTCGTGCCGGTCCAAAAAGCGCTTCTTCTCCATGACCACCATCGGAAGATCCAACAGATATGCCAGGTTTCTTGCCCGCTTGACTCCGCCGACGTCCGGAGAAATCACTACTCCGTCGGCAATCATTACCTTCTTTATCTCTTCCCCCAATGTTTCAAGGGCAGAAAGATGTGTCACCGGTATTTGGAAAAAGCCGACAATGGCGTCGTTATGCAAATCTATGGTGATCACTTCGTTGTACTTGCTTACCTCAAGAAATTTCGCAATCACCCGTGCCGATACCGGTTCACCCACACGGTGCTGTTTATCCTGCCGGGCATATCCCATATACGGGATAACGGCAATCAAACGCTTGGGAGCGCTCCTGCGGATTGCATCACCTATGAGAGACAACTCCATGATGTGCTCATCCATGGGAAATGACAATGATTGGAGGACGAGGACTGTTTTGTCCCGCACCTCTTCCACAATCCACGGCCGGATTTCGCCGTCGGCAAAACGGGTCAAATCAACCTTGCCCAAAGAAATACCAAGTTTTTTTGCAACCGCGGCAGCCAGCGGCTGATTACTGGAACCGGAAAAAAGAAGAAAGTCCTTCATGATCCTTATTATAAATCACACGCCGAAAAAGTCACGTACTGATTTCTCCATGAGCGAGTCAACCAAGAGATCCGGCTTTTCTTTCGCAAGAATTACACGGTCTCCATGCAGGCCGGTGGTCACCGCAATCGTTTTGGCGCCTATTGCAATCCCCGCCCGGATATCATGCACGGTATCGCCAACTACCACGATATCTGCCGGGGCAACCGGCTGACCAAGGACACGGTTGGCTTTCTCAAAAACCAGCTTGGCCAGCGCCTGCCGGTCATCCGCTTCCCCGCCGTAGAGTCCAAGCTGAAAATACTCGTGGGGAATGCCCGCATGATCCAGTTTCCAGTCCGCAATGCGTTTGGCATTGCCGGTGATAATGCCCAGGGCGACATGGGGGTGTTTCCGAAGTTCTTTAACCAGCGCGACCGCGTCTCTAATGGGCTCGTAGAGTTTTTCTTTTTTGGCTCCTTCCTGCAAATATTCAAGCATTCCGGCGATGTAGCTGGGAAACTTTTCCAAAAACGTTTTGCGTGAGACGCCATGCCGGGAAACGATGTTCCACGCCATCTGCCGGTCAATCATGCCGTTATACTCCGAAGGGTTAAAGTCTCCCGGCACGCCATACACCCGGCCAAGCGAATACGCAAAACGTTGAAGCCCTACCGGCCCACCGCCAACATGGTAGATGAGCGTCCCATCGATGTCAAAAAGGACAAGCTGGTGATATCTCACTTCTTCCGATTATACACGTCGAGGGCCTTTTTGAGGAGCTCTGTGCAGCGCTTCAAATCTTTTCTATTAATCACATAGGCGATGC
>CAYIWI010000002.1:0-49658 GCA_964367065.1 uncultured Gammaproteobacteria bacterium | reverse complement strand
GCACTAGGCCCCACAGCCGGTTTGGCGCCCCGGGATGTGGTCCGGGCTACGGGAGCCCCGATTTCCGTACCCGTGGGGAAACAGACGTTGGGCAGGATTTTTAATGTCGTGGGCGAAGCCGTAGACGGCCACGGCCAGCCGCCGGAGGGAAAGCGCTCGCCCATACACAGGGCCGCTCCTACCTTCACCCAGCAAAGCACAAAGATGGAGGTTCTGGAAACCGGCATTAAGGTGATTGATCTTATCGCCCCGTTTGTAAAGGGGGGAAAAGTTGCGATTTTCGGAGGGGCAGGAGTGGGGAAAACAGTCCTTATACAGGAACTTATCCATAATGTGGCGGAAGTGCACGGCGGGGTTTCCGTATTTGCCGGCGTGGGGGAGCGATCGCGGGAAGGCAATGACCTGTGGCGGGAGATGAAAGAGTCGGGGGTGATTGAGAAAACTGCTCTGGTATTCGGACAAATGAATGAGCCCCCCGGTAGCCGTCTCCGAGTCGCACTCACCGGACTTACCATGGCGGAGTATTTCCGGGACGAGGAAGGACAGGATGTTCTTTTGTTTATCGACAATATCTTCCGGTTTGCCCAGGCAGGCAGCGAAGTGTCCGCGCTTCTGGGCCGCATCCCGTCGGCTGTTGGGTACCAACCGACGCTGGCTTCCGAGATGGGCGCGCTTCAGGAGCGCATAACCTCTACCAAGAAAGGATCCATTACGTCCGTCCAGGCGGTCTACGTGCCGGCCGATGACTACACGGATCCGGCTCCCGTGGCGACATTTGCGCACCTGGACAGTTCCATAGCACTCGAGCGCGCCATTGCCGAGCAGGGTCTTTACCCTGCGGTTGACCCACTGGCTTCCAACTCTCGGATTCTGGAGCCCGTCATTGTCGGGGCAGAACACTACCGCATTGCGCGCGGCGTGCAGCGGGTACTCCAGCGCTATAAGGACCTGCAGGATATTATCGCCATCTTGGGTATGGAGGAACTCTCACCGGAGGACAAAGCAACGGTTTCCCGCGCACGAAAAATCCAGCGGTTCTTCACCCAGCCGATGTTTGTAGCGGAGGCATTTACCGCCAAAGCAGGAAAATATGTATCCGTTGCCGAAACCATCCGCGGATTTAAAGAAATTCTCGATGGTAAGCACGACAATAAACCGGAGCAAGCCTTTTACATGGTCGGAGGAATTGATGAAGTGAAATAATATGACGGCTTTTCTACTCGAGATCGTCAGCCCGGATCGGAAGGTGTTTTCGGAAGAAGTTGATGCGGTCAGCGTTCCCACCTCACGCGGAATGATCGAAGTGCTTGCGCATCATACGCCGTTGTTTTGTTCGCTTTCGGAAGGCGAAATTAAAGTAACGAGCGGCAACAAAGAGTATTTTTTGGCCGTTGGCGGAGGGTTCATAGAAGTGACGAGTCGGGGTGCCTCGGTGCTGGTATCACGGGCATTTCATGCGGATGAACTCAACGAAGCGGAAATTAAGCGCGCGGAATCTTCTGCCCGAGAAGCAATCGCCAAGGGGGTAAAGGGCGAAGAACTCGCTGCTGCCCAGGCAATACTTCGCCGTTCGCTTGTTGAACTCAAGGTTCTGAGACGCAAAAAATATCGATCCCCGTCACTTCTGCCGTCTTAGACCAGGCGTCGGCCTGTGGTTGACAGGGTGACCGCTCTGGGGTACACTCGCTACGAACAAGACCCCTATGAATGTTTCGTCTGTCATGACCCGGCGTGTGGCAAAAGTGCGCGAACGTACCACGTTCCGCGAGCTTTGGCGGTTGATTGTGCGGAAAAAGGTCAATGCGGTGCCGGTGGTCGACCGGACCAATAAATTGGTGGGACTGGTGACCAAAGAAGACCTTCTCAAGTCCCTCTATCCGGACTACAGGGAGTATGTGGATGAGTTTGCGGCTCCCGGTGATTATGAAGCGATGGAGCGTAAAATCCGGGATCGCATAGGGCTTAAAGCAAAAGATGTTATGTCTACGCGGGTTATTTTTACGTTCGAAGACACACCGGTTATGCGTGCGCTTTCCCGCATGATTGTGCGGCGGGTCAATCAATTGCCGGTATTGTCCGACGGCGGTATTGTCGTGGGCATGGTGACCAAAGGGGACATATTTACCGCGCTTTTTCAAAAACATCTGCAAAAGGGGGATGGACGGAAAAAGAAACGCCGGGGTTGACAGGATGCTGTCAGGTTGCTATAGTTTAGTCCCAGGAGCCAAAGACGGAGCACTGGGATTTTTTTATGCTGAAAACGTACCTTTGCCTTGAAGACGGGGAAATCATAGAAGGGGAAGCATTTGGGTATTTTGGTGAGTCGATGGGAGAGGTGGTGTTTTCCACTGCCATGACCGGGTATTGCCAGAGCCTGACTGACCCATCATTTGCAGGCCAAATTCTCGTATTTACGTATCCGCTTATTGGGAATTACGGCGTGCCAAAGCCCAAAATTCTCTCCACTCACCTTATGGAAAATTTTGAATCCGAACGTATTTGGACGCAGGGCGTGGTGGTTTCTTCCGATGTGGAAACGCCGTCGCATTACCAGATGCATCAGTCATTTTCCGAATGGTTGGCCGAGCACCGCGTTGCCGGCATCGCCCACGTCGATACGCGCGCATTAACGCAAAAAATCCGTGAGAAAGGGGCACTTCGGGGTGTGATTTCTCCTAAAAAACTGTTTACATGGGATGAAACCATCCTCACAAATCTTGTGCCCAGAGTAAGTCTTCGGGAAATTATCGATTACCAACCAAGGAAACATAATGGGAAACGGTTGCTCCTTATTGATTGCGGAGTGAAGCATGGAATTTTGCGTGAGCTTTTGAACTGCGGATATGCGGTGAAGCGCATTCCGTGGAATATGGATCCTTTGCCATTCACAAACGACACTGATGGCGTGGTGTGCTCCAACGGCCCGGGAGATCCGAAGGACTGCGGCATAACGATTGCCAATATCAAAAAGATTCTGGGTAAAAACATTCCTTTTTTGGGTGTTTGTCTGGGGCACCAGCTGTTGGCACTGGCGCTCGGGGCAGATACATACAAACTTCCCTACGGGCATCGGGGGCTTAACCAACCGTGTCTGGATGCCACTACCGGGAAAGCGTATGTCACATCACAAAACCACGGGTATGTAGTCGACCGCAAGACGATGCCGGCGGAATTTACGGAATGGTTTATTAATCTCAATGACCACACAAACGAGGGGCTCATTAGTGTCAATCGGAAGATTTGGAGTACGCAGTTTCATCCGGAAGGAAACCCCGGCCCATTCGACACAAATTGGATATTTTCATTACTCGAAAAATGAAACGGATACAAAAAGTACTCTTATTAGGATCAGGAGCTTTAAAAATCGGCGAAGCCGGTGAGTTTGATTATTCCGGAACACAGGCGATTAAGGCCCTCAAGGAAGAAGGCAAAGAAGTGATTCTGGTGAACCCCAATATTGCGACGATCCAGACTTCCGAAGGAGGCGCGGACCGCATCTATTTTTTGCCGGTGACGCCCTATTTTGTTGAAAAGATCATCGCAAAAGAAAAACCCGACGCAATCCTCCTTTCTTTCGGCGGACAAACCGCGCTCAACTGCGGTATAGAACTGCATAGGAAGGGAATTTTGAGGCGCCATGCCGTGGACATTTTGGGCACGCCGATTCAGGCAATTATCGATACTGAAGACCGTGAACTGTTTGCCAAGCGATTGCATCGCATCGGTCTTAAAACCGCAAAAGGCAAGGTCGTAACGTCAGTAGGCGAGGGTTTGGCGCTGGCAAAACAGCTCGGGTATCCGGTGATGCTGCGCACGGGTTTTGCCCTGGGCGGAACGGGCAGCGGTGTTGCCCAAAATGCGAAAGTTCTCAGATTGCTTCTTGCGAATGCATTCGCACTCGGCAGTCAGGTAATCCTGGAGGAATGCCTTTACGGTTGGAAAGAGGTGGAGTATGAAGTGGTTCGGGACAGGGATGACAACTGTGTCACGGTCTGCAACATGGAGAATTTTGATCCCGTGGGTATCCACACCGGGGAATCGATCGTTGTGGCGCCTTCGCAAACACTTAACGACCGTGAATACTATATGTTGCGGCGGATATCCATAGACACAATCCGGGAACTGGGAATCGTCGGGGAATGCAATATCCAGTTTGCCCTGCACCCCGAAACCGGCGAGTACCGGATTATCGAAGTGAATGCCCGGCTTTCGCGTTCTAGCGCGCTAGCGTCTAAAGCAACGGGGTACCCCCTGGCCTATGTTGCCGCAAAGCTGGCTCTGGGCAAAACGCTTCCGGAGCTTCGAAATACCGTCACCAAATGTACGAGTGCGTTTTTTGAGCCGGCGCTTGACTATGTGGTGGTAAAAATTCCGCGCTGGGATTTGGAAAAATATGAAGGAGTAGATCCCACCATCGGCAGTGAGATGAAAAGCGTCGGCGAGGTGATGAGCATCGCGCGGACGTTTAAGGAGGCTATTCAAAAGGGGGTACGGATGCTCAACCAGGGTTATGAGGGGGTGATAGATGAAACACTTATGCGGCTTTCCGGAGCTGCCATCCGAAAACGTCTGAGTACTCCTGATGCGAAGCGGTTATTCGTGATTTGCGCTGCCTTGGCTCGCGGGATAACCACGAAGGAAATTGCCACACTGACCGGTATAGATCCATGGTATTTATTTTCGTTGGAGAGAATCGTTGCTACCTACCGCAGACTTATGCGCGAGCCACTCAAGCCTGAACTTCTTGCCGATGCCAAACGTCAGGGCTTTTCCGATGCGCAGATTGCACGGTTTGGTGAGTCAAGCGAAGATGCGGTGCGGCGATTAAGAATGCGGTATGCCATCAAGCCGTATGTGAAGCGCATTGACACCATGGCCGGAGAGTTCCCTGCAAAGACAAATTATGTATACATGACCTACGCTGCTCGCTCCTCAGATCATATTCCAACAAAGGAGAAGAAGGTCATCGTATTGGGAGGCGGTCCGTACGCCATCGGTACCTCCGTAGAATTTGATTGGTGCGCGGTAACCACCGTTGCGAGACTGCGGCATCACGGCATCAAAACCGTCATGGTCAATTGTAACCCGGAAACTGTTTCCACGGATTACGATCACAGCGATTATCTCTATTTTGAAGAGCTCTCCCTTGAACGCGTGCGGGATATCTATGATTTGGAAAAGTCACCCCTGATGCTTTCTGTTGGCGGACAGATTCCCAACAATCTCGCACCGAAGCTTGATCGCCTGGGCATACCGATTTTGGGATCCGATGCCAAAACGATCGTTGCGGCAGAGGATCGTCATGCATTTAGCAAACTGCTCGATGCGTTAGATATCGCGCAGCCCGCGTGGGAAGAAGCGCATTCGGTAGTTCACTCACTGACAATGGCGAAAAAGATCGGCTTTCCGGTACTTCTTCGCCCTTCGTTCGTATTGTCGGGACGGGCCATGCTCGTTATTGAAAATGAGGCACAGCTTACCGCGTATCTCAAGCATCTGGATCTTGATATCCGGCGGCATCCGCTGGTCATCAGCAGGTTTTTACAGGGAGCAACCGAATGCGATTTTGACGGGGTAGCGGGAAGGGGCAGTATTATTGCCTCCGCATTATCCGAACACGTGGAGCATGGAGGGGTACATTCGGGTGATGCCACACTGGTGTTGCCGGCGTTTTCCCTATCGCCGGCCGTGCAAAAAGATATCGCAGATGCCGCACGACGCATAGTCAGGGAACTTCGCGTGAATGGACCGTTTAATATACAATTTTTGGTTTCTCACGGAATTCCGTACGTGATTGAGTGTAACCTGCGGGCTTCCCGCAGTTTTCCGTTTGTCAGCAAAGTCGTGCGGGAAAATTTTATTTCGCTGGCAACCGATGTAGCGCTGGGCAAACACGTCAAACCAGTGAGCGAGAAACCCATGCGCGCTGTAGCGGTGAAGGTGCCGCAATTTTCCTTTAAGAGATTACGGGGGGCCGATCCGGTGCTTCGGGTCGAGATGAGCTCCACCGGCGAAGTGGCGGCATTTGGCAGGGATAAATATGAGGCATATCTCAAAGCTCTGCTTTCTACCGGCATGCATTTTCCGGAAAAAAAGGCAGTATTTTTAAGCCTGGGAGGTGCGGGGGGGAAGGCAGCGTTTCTGGAAGGTGCGGCCTGTCTCCATCGCCTGGGATTTACGGTATTTGCCACCCGCGGCACGCACGAATTTTTAAAGCGTCACGGGATTGCTTCTCAGCTGGTCGGAAAACTTCATGAGGGCGTGCATCCGAATTTTATGGATCTTCTTAAGGAGAGAACCGTAGGGTTTTCGGTTGTTCTTCCCGAGCGCTTTACTGACAACACCAAGTCTGAAGTAACCAAAGGACAAAGCGATGGATACATTATGCGCCGCATGTCGATCGATCTTGCCATTCCTATATTCACCAACGCCCAGTCGGCATATCTGTTTGTGGAATCGTTGGAACGGTACCGTATGGAAGATCTGGAAATCCGTTCATGGAATGAGTATAACTAATGTATGTATAAAAAAGACATTTTATCCGCCGACCAGTTTACCCGCGAGGATATTGCGGCAGTCGTGGAAAAAGCGAAGGAGATGCGGGATGTGGTCGTCAAACACGGAGCCACGGATATCCTCAAAGGCAAGATCATGACCGCTCTTTTTTATGAGCCGTCCAGCCGCACGTTCGGCTCGTTTATCGCCGCGATGCAGCGCCTGGGAGGAGGTATTATTCCCCTCCAGGGAGTGGTGTATTCATCTGTTGCAAAGGGAGAGAGCTTGCCCGATACGGTGCGGACGTTTGCCAGCTTTTCGGACGTTATTGTGCTTCGCCATCCGACCGTGGGAGCCAGCCATACGGCTGCAGATGCCACGGAAAAACCCGTGATCAATGCCGGTGACGGGCCGGGCGAGCACCCGACCCAGGCGCTTCTTGACCTTTTTACCATCATCGATCGATTTGGCAAGATTGACGGATTGACGATCACGTTAGTGGGAGATCTCAAAAACGGCAGAACGGTGCATTCGCTTTTGACATTATTGGCACTGTATAAACCCAAAGTTGTCAACTTAGTATCTCCTTCAGTTCTTGCTATGCCACCCGAGCGACTGCAAAAAGCAAAACAAGCGGGTATCCACGTTGCGGAAATGGATAAGCTTGATGACGTGCTTGCAACCACAGATGTGCTCTATGTTACCCGTGTGCAAAAGGAGCGCTTTACTGACCTGGATGTATATGAGCGCGTCAAGCATGCATACGTGATTACCCCTGAGACGATGAAAAAGCTCAACAAAAACGCTATCCTCATGCATCCGTTTCCGCGCGTCGGCGAAATTGAAACCGATGTTGACAGCGATCCGCGCGCGGTGTACCTGACCCAGCAGATCCCCAATGGCATGTACATGCGCATGGCACTGTTGGCACTCATACTGACGCGATAACTATGTCTTTACAGCGATTCCCCGGGTTTATTGATGTTCATGTTCATCTTCGTGAGCCGGGAGTAACGAATAAGGAAGATTTTAGAACAGGTACGCGGGCTGCGGTAACCGGCGGATTCACTTTTGTGATTGATATGCCCAATAACCCCTCGGCTCCCACTGTCTCCATCGATCGACTGCACGAAAAGATAGCCCTTTCGTCGCAAAAATCCGTGTGCGATGTGGGATTTCATTACGGAACGGACGGACGCAATCTCGACACATTCCCTGCCGCGTGGCAAAATCGGCACGTTTTTGGCCTTAAAATCTATGCGAGCCACACGACCGGAGGACTCCTTATTGAGAAGGAAAAAGTGCTTGAGCAAGTATTTCGCGCATGGGAAAGCGAGAAGCCGATATTGGTGCATGGACAGGGCGAGACCCTGTCAACCTGCATCGGTCTTGCGCAGACGTACGGACGTCGCCTCCATGTGTGCCACGTTGCAACACAAAATGATATAGACCACGTGCGGAAGGCAAAGCAGAAGAATCAAGCCGTGACTGCAGGGGTTACCCCTCACCACTTATTTTTAACCGAAGCAGACATCCAGAAGCTCGGAAATTTCGCGGCAGTAAAGCCAGCTATCGCCGGTACGGCAGACCGCCAGGCTCTTTGGGATGGGCTTGCCGACCATACTATAGACCTTGTGGAATCTGACCACGCACCGCACACCAAGAGAGAGAAGGAAAGCGCTACGCCGCCATTTGGCGTACCGGGACTGGAGACGACGTTGGGGTTGTTATGGAAGGCAGTGAAGGAGAAAAAATTGCCGCATGGCGACATTGCGACATTGCTTTATGAAAATCCCAAGCGGATTTTTTCCATTCCTGATCAGGCAAACACGTATATTGAACTTGATACGGAAAAGCCCTACATTGTTGGGCAAGACGGCTACGAAACGAAGTGCGGCTGGAGCCCGTTTGATGGGTGGGAACTCTATGGGAAGGCCGAAAAGGTTGTCTTGCGAGGCAAAACCCTTGTTCAAGACGGCCAGCTCGTATAGTATGAGGGAAAGGAGTACATAATGGCAGATTTGACGGTACCCTATTGCGGTGTGAAGTTTCCGAACCCGCTTATTCTTCCCTCCGGTATCGCGCAGGAAATCCCGGCGGATCACGAGCGCGCGATTAAAGCCGGAGCAGGCGGGATTACCACGAAATCATTAACTATTGAGCCACGCGAGGGTAATCCGCTTCCGCGGATAGCAAAGTATGAGCAGGGCTTCCTTAATTCCGTTGGTCTTCGTGGACCCGGACTCGTCAAGGGAAAATCGTTGATTAAAGAATTTTTGAAGACGTCACCGGTTCCCGTTATCGTGAGTGTATTTGCGACGAAAGTCAAGGATTTTGAACGGTTTGCTCAAGAGCTGTGTCCGCTCAACCCACAGCTTTTTGAGCTTAACCTGAGTTGCCCCAATGTCGATGACGACATGGGGAAAGCTTTAGGTCTAGGGTGCGAATCTTCGGCTACTGCCGTTTCCGCGGTCAAAAAGATAGCCGGCAAGGTACCGGTACTTGCGAAGCTTACTCCCAATGTGCCCAACATCGCCGAGGTTGCCCGCGCGTGCGAAGATGCGGGAGCCGATGGAATTGTCGCGATCAACACGGCCGGGCCCGGGATGCTCATAGATATTAGCCGAAGAAAGCCAATTTTGGGTGCAAAGCGAGGCGGTGTATCCGGGCCTGCGATCAAGCCCATTGCCGTACGCTGTGTGTATGACATTTACGAAGCGGTAAAGATTCCAATCATCGGTATGGGCGGCGTTTCGACGTGGGAGGACGTCATAGAAATGATGATGGCCGGCGCCACACTTGTTGGTGTCGGTTCAGCAACGTATTTTAAAGGGTACGGTGTCTACCAGGAAATCAAGCAAGGCTTGATCGCATATATGGAAAAGGAAGGGATCAATAACCTCAAAGAACTCGTGGGTGTTGCGCACTAATCTATGACGTTCTACCAAAAACTTGACGCCATTGTTGAAAAGCAAAATTCTCTTGTTTGCATAGGGCTGGACAGTGAGTTACATAAGCTTCCTGCGCATTTGCAAGGCGGTAATGCTCCGCAGTTTACCTTCAATAAAGCTATCATTGACGCAACGCATGACCTTGTGTGCGCCTATAAGCCCAACAGCGCCTTTTATGAGGCAAGGGGAGTACAAGGCATCGCAGAACTGAAAATGACTTGCGATTACCTGAGGGAGAAGTACCCGGAGGTTGTGATTATTCTGGACGCGAAGCGGGCAGATATAGGAAGCACAAATGAAGGGTATGTCCAATTTGCATTTGATTACCTTGGCGCTGACGCAATTACCTTGCACCCTTACTTAGGGAAGGATGCGATACTTCCATTTCTTGAGCGGAAAGAGAAGGGGAGTTTTATTCTTTGCCGGACATCTAACCCCGGAGCTGGGGAACTTCAGGATCTTGTTACTGACGGTAAGCCACTTTACCAAGTGATTGCTGGGAAAGTGGCAAATGAATGGAACGAAAATGGAAACTGTGGCTTAGTCGTTGGTGCCACCTACCCCGGGGAACTTGAGATTGTACGACGTATTGTGGGGGACATGGCTTTGTTGGTTCCCGGCATTGGCGCACAAGGAGGAGATGTTGAAAAAACCATCAAAGCAGGTGTTGACAGTCAAGGCAAAAACGCTATCATCAACTCATCCCGCAGTATTATTTTTGCCTCAAACGACGAAGATTTTGCACAAAAAGCGAGAGTCGAGGCACAAAAATTGAAGGTGGATATCAACAGGTATCGAAAGTAGTACCGTAAATATGCTACCATGTACCGTTACATGATAGCAGGAAGGAGCACCAAATGGTCGATGATGTGGTAGCAATTCTCAAAAAAATTGGTGCAGTGTTGACCGATGATCATTTTGTGTACACTTCCGGCAAGCACGGGAGCGTGTATATTAATAAGGACGCCCTGTATCCGCATACGGCGGAAACCTCTCTAGTTGGCCGCATGTTTGCGGAGAAGTTTAAGGATGTTGACATCGACGTCGTAGCGGCCCCAGCGGTCGGCGGCACGATTCTTTCCCAGTGGACCGCGTATCACCTATCGCAGCTTAAGGGTAAGGAAGTGATGAGTGCTTATACGGAAAAAGACAAAGGCACCACTGCTTCGGCTGCAGAAAGCGAGCAGATATTTCGTCGCGGCTACGATAAAATCGTGAAAGGAAAGAAGGTCTTGGTCATTGAGGATCTCACGACGACCGGTATATCGGTGAAGAAAGCTGTGGATGCGGTGCGTGCTATTGGCGGTAATGTGGTGGCGGTCTGCGTTATGGTTAACCGCGACCCTAAGAACGTAAATCGTGAGACTGTGGGTGCACCCTTTTCGTCGCTTGGGGTGCTTCAGGCTTCTGCGGTGGACGCTGCGGATTGCGAACTGTGTAAAAAGGGAGTGCCCATCAACACGACGGTCGGTCACGGAAAGAAGTTTTTGCAGGAGAAAAGAGCGTTATGAAACATGTCACGGTCGTAGAACATCCGCTCATAGACCACTCCCTTACGATCATCCGGGATAAAGATACTGGGACCGAAGAGTTTCGGCGGCACGCGGATGTCGTGTCGAAAATTCTTCTTATCGAGGCCACAAAGCACATGCTTCTCAAGGAAAAAAAGATCGAGACTCCCCTGGCACCATTTTCCGGCAAAGAGCTTAAGGATGACGTCATCGTCGTCCCCGTCCTTCGTGCGGGTCTGGCCATGCTTATTGCGCTTCGCGACTTTTTGCCCGCGGTGTCCGTGGGATTTATCGGTCTTGAGCGCGATGAGAAAACGGCAATCGCCCGGGCCTACTATGAAAAAATACCAAAAATATTTTCTACGCACATTGTTCTCGTGATTGATCCGATGTTGGCAACCGGCGGATCGATGGATGATACTCTTGTTGCCGTCAAGCAAAAGGGCGCCAAACGGATGGTTGCCGTTTCTATTGTTTCCGCGCCGGAGGGGATCAAGCGCGTACAAAAAAACCACCCCGATGTGCCCATTATCACCGCAGCTGTGGACTCGCACCTCAATGACCGCGCGTACATCGTGCCGGGCCTGGGAGACTTCGGCGACCGCTACTTCGGAACATAATTTTTCCTCCTTGACAGTATTTTAGTTTGTGCGGTACGCTAGAGGAGGAATAGGGTAATGCCCGCATGTCTCATGAGGGATTACCGATTATTCATTGTCCGCATACTCATACCGCGCATCTGCGCGGATTTTTTGTGACGTAATGGGAAGAGAACGACTCACATTTGATATTTCTCCTCCCATGGGCGGTTGGGCCGGGGTAAACAGACGTGAGGAAGTTGAAGAAGCGATGAGGGCACTAGGTGTGTTTACCCTGCCGGACATAATGGCAGCGGCAGATGTACATTATGAAACCGCCCGCAGATGGGTAAACGCGTTACGGGAACAAGGGCTCATAGAGAAAATAGACGGAGGAGGAAGAGACGGTCCAACCGTCTTTCACCTTATTGAAGCACGAGAGCCATACAGTGTCGCGGGTTTACAAGAAGAAGCTTCCTATGGCGATGCCAGAACACTTGAAGCGCGCTAGGTTTTCTATGAAGAAGCAAGAAGAAGACAAGACTGAGCTTCAACTCACACCCTTTACTTTTTTGACACAACCCTGTATTTTTGATAGGATAGATTATGCCCACGAAATTTATCTTCGTTTCCGGCGGAGTGATATCCGGCCTTGGGAAAGGAGTCACCACTGCCTCCATCGCCCTGCTTCTTCAAAATAGAGGTTACCGCGTTACCCCGGTGAAGTGTGAAAACTACCTCAACATGGACGCGGGGCTCATCAATCCCATTGAACACGGTGATCCGTTTTTGTGCGAAGACGGGACCGAGGCGGACATGGATATGGGAACGTATGAAAAATTCCTCGACAAAAACATGGAACGCCATAACTTCATTACCATGGGGCAAATCTATAAGACGGTCATTGAGCGCGAACGGAATTTTGGATACGACGGTGAAGATGTAGAAGCTATCCCGCATGTGACCAATGAAATTCTCAAGCGTATCCAGGAGGCAGGAGAAAAGGAGAACGCGGACATTGTGGTGGTGGAACTGGGAGGCACTGCCGGTGAGTATCAAAATGCGCTCTATTATGAGGCATCACGCATCCTTTCCCGCAACAAAAAAAACTCGGTAATCCACGTCCACGTAAGCTATCTGCCCACGCCGCAGCACCTGGGCGAGCCCAAAACCAAGCCCACGCAGCTTTCAGTACGGACACTCAACTCCATGGGCATCCAGCCGGATTTCATCGTGACGCGTTCAGAAAAACCCATGGATGCGCGCCGGCGCGCCCGGTTTGCGCTGTTCTGTAACGTGGATCCGGAAAATGTGATCGACAGCGTCGACATGAAAACGCCCTACGAGGCGCCTCTCCACCTAGCCAGTCAGAAGATGGATGAAAAAATTTTGGACATGTTGGGACTAGCGCACAAAAAACTCGATATGAAACGTTGGGAGGAGATGGTCGCGAAGGTGCATAGCAAAAAAGCGAAGGCTATTACCATCGCGATTGTGGGCAAATACTTTGCAACCGGCGAATATCAGCTGCGCGATAGCTACGCAGCCCTTATGGATGCCATAGACCACGCCAGCTGGGACAAGGGTGTGGATACCACGGTACGATGGATTCAAGCGGAAAAGTTGGAAAAGGGAAATTTGGCGGAACTGGAAGGCGTTGACGGCATCATTGTACCGATCGGCTGGGGACCGCGGGGAGTTGAAGGAAAAATCATGGCCATCGAGTACGCGCGCGTCCATAAAATTCCGTATTTGGGTCTCTGCTATGGTATGCAGCTGGCCGTTGTTGAATATGCACGGAATGTATTGGGTCTGAAAGGCGCCCATACGCTGGAGTGCGACGCGGATACTACACACCCGGTCATCCACATGATTTCCGGGCAACAGGATATCCTTAAACGCCGTGCCTACGGTGGCACGATGCGACTGGGGCGTTGGGAGTGCCGGGTCACCCCCGAAACTATAGCGGACGCCAGTTATACGGCGTACAAGGCCTATGATGATCCGAAAAACCGCATCGTCGGTGAGCGCCACCGACACCGTTATGAATTTAATGATGCATATGCCAATCAGCTTGAGCAATCCGGGATGATATTGGCCGGGAGGAGCGTGATTGAGCATTTGGTTGAGATTATTGAACTCTCTAAGTCTGTGCATCCGTTTTTTCTCGGCACCCAGTATCACCCAGAATATCGAAGCCGGCCCCTTCGGCCTCATCCCATATTTCTTTCCTACATAGAGGCTTGTTCTTTCCGAGGCTAGCTGGTACAATATTCCCATGGCAAATATGAGCGTGTGGACTTGCGATGAGGGTGAGACAAAAAAAACTGTCGAGTTTCATGTTGGCGATACCGTGCGCGTGCACTATAAACTTATAGAAAAAGAAAAAGTATCCGGCAAAACCAAGCGCGAAGTTCACGAGGAAACTCATGAGCGCACCCAGGTTTTTGAAGGCATTGTTCTTGCCATCCGCGGATCGGGCGAAAACACCATGTTTACAGTACGGAGAATCGGTGCCGGAGCGATCGGAATCGAGCGCATATTTCCCATCGTGTCTCCGTGGATTAAGAAAATCGAAGTAAAGAAGCGCGGAGACGTTCGACGCGCCAAGCTCTACTACCTGCGCGGCCGCACGGGCAAGGCTGCTACGCGCATCAATGAAACAACGGTTCACGTTCGACCCGCCACCGCCGCGTAAAAAAGATCTCCGCAAAAAAGACTTAGGGAAACACGGAGAAAATCTGGCATGTGACTATCTTCGAAGTCACGGATATGTCATCGTTGAACGGAATTTTCAAAAACGGTACGGAGAGCTGGATATCGTGGCTCTCAAAGACAACATACTCGTTTTTGTAGAAGTAAAAACCCGCGTCGGTCACAAGTTCGGTAAGCCGGAAGAGTCGGTTACACCCAGGAAACTTCGGGAGGTCGTGCAAACAGCCCAATACTACAAACTCATTCATCCGGAATTACCGGACTCCCTGCGCATTGACGTGATCGGCATCGAGCTGGACTTCGATAAAACCCTCAAATACTTCAACCACATCGAGAATGTGACGCTTTAGCCCAAATAGTAGAAGAACGTAAATTGATAGACCAACTTCCTCAATATCTTTCCGAGTTCCTTGGTTTAGTCAAATAACATGGCTCATTGGAGGTGGAATAGCCTTGACAACTCGGGATTTTGCTCAATATTCACCCTAGGCGACTCGATTCCACCTTTGGTGAGCCGACTGGGACTCGAACCCAGAACCAATTCCTTAAAAGGGAATTGCTCTACCAGTTGAGCTATCGGCCCGCGGTGTTATTATATCAATTTAGCAACCCAGACGTAAATGTTTAGCTTTCGTAAAAAAATTTCCGCAGGAAGCGTTTGCGCAAACCGGCTATCAGAAGCATGCCGGATGTTATCAAAAAGCTCAACAAAAGAAGAGGAAACTCCGGTGCGCTGAGAGTAAAGATGCGATTGGCTGCGGGCACGTAGAGTATGGCAAGCTGCACTGCCATGATCGGAAACGGCAGGATCAGCCACCAGTTCCCCAGTGTATGTCTGTTGAGAAGCTGGCGGTCAGCCGCGGCCACATCCCAGAAGATAAACTGCTGCGCCAGAATGACCACGGTGAAGGCAAGTGCCCTTGCCACTTCAATATTTGCCGACTGCATGCCGATCCAGAAGGCGATCAGCGTCGTAGCTGCGGTAAGCACGGTCACTTCAGCAAACCACAGGAGATCGAATTTCGTAAAAAGCGACGTGCCGGTTCTGGGTTTTCGTTTCATAATGGCGTGATGTTTGGGAGTGACCGCCAGAGCAAGTGCGGGTAGGCCATCGGTAGCCAGATTAACGTAGAGAATCTGGAGCGGGGTAAGGACGAACGGCCAGCCAAGGAGCGCTCCGCCTAAAATGGCTAACACTTCTCCGATATTGCAGCCGATCAGATATTTGACCGACGCCTTCATGTTGTCAAAAATTACCCGTCCTTCAGATACCGCTTCCACAATCGTTGCATAATTATCATCCGTCACAATCATATCTGCGGCTTCCTTGGCCACATCCGTGCCTGCGATCCCCATAGCCACGCCCACGTCTGCTTGTTTGAGCGCCAGGGCATCGTTGACGCCGTCGCCGGTGACGGCCACCACATGTCCGGCCTCCTGCAAGAGGCGGACGATTTCCAGTTTTTGCTCCGGGGTTGTACGCGCAAATACACGGACTCCCGGCAAGACCCGACGTTTTTGGGGATCGGAAAGGGAAGCAAACTGCTTGCCGGTCATCACCTCTTCGCCCCGTTTCATAAGCCCGATGTGTTTGGCAATAGCCAGAGCGGTCAGCTCATTATCTCCGGTGATCATGACGGTGGCGATCCCTGCCTCTTCAGCGATACGGATGGCATCTTTGACTTCTTCCCGTGCGGGGTCCGCAATGCCGACAAAGCCGATAAACGTCAGGTTGGATTCGGCTTCCTGGCGGATTTGGCCGTTCCACGAAATTTTCTTCATGCCAAATGCGATCACTCGCAACCCTTGCTTGGCAAACGCTTCAAAGGCTTCAAAAATTTGCTCTTTTTTCTCGCGGGTGAGTGGCACCTCTCCTTTGGGACCGGCAACACGGCTGCTTGCCGCAAGCACGGACTCCGGTGCGCCTTTCGTCAGGACGGTTGTGACAGCGTCTTCTTTCCACACCACGCTCATGGTTTTGGTCGTGGGGTCAAACGGGAATTCTTCAACCAGTGTGCCCTGCTCCCGCAATAGGGGAATATTCACGGCATGGTCAGCGGCAAACAGAAGGAGCGATCCCTCGGTCTGGTCGCCGACGACGTCATAGTCATCATGGTTTTCCCGGGGTGCCAGGCTCGCATTGTTGCACAAAGAAGCGATTTTAGTGAGCTTCGGGAACACGTTTGCCCGCCGAATAGCGGCATCATCGGCGCGGTAGATACGCCCGCCAAGCCATACATCCGCTACCCGCATCTCGTTTTTCGTGATGGTACCGGTTTTATCGGTTGCGATCACGGTAATGCTTCCTAATGCTTCTATGGCCGCAAGTTTCCGAAGTATTGCGCGTTTCCTTGCCATGCGCTGTGTGCCGATTGCGAGGGTGATGGTGATCACCGCCGGCAAGCCTTCCGGCACGGCGGCAACGGCCAGGCTTATGGCGGTCAACACACCCTCAATGACAGGGTGTTGCCGCAGGTATCCGATGCCGAAAACGGCAAGGGCAGCGCCGCCGGCGAGCACGCCCAGCTGCTTGGCAACAGCAGCGAGTTTTTTCTCCAACGGTGTTTTTCCTTCTTTCATTTGGGAGAGTTTGACGGCGATGGTGCCGAATTTTGTGGCCGCGCCGGTAGAGAGAACCTCCGCAACGCTGCGGCCGTGCGTCACAATCGTGCCCAAGTAGACCGTATTTTTCCCCGGTTCACTGCTGTTTTTCTCAACCGGCATGGATTCCCCGGTCAGCGACGCCTCATTCATTTCCATGTGCATGCTTTCCAATAATTTCGCATCGGCAGGCACTTTGTCGCCTTCTTCCAGGATGATGACGTCTCCGGGAACCAGAAGTGAGCTGTCTATTTCCCCTTGTACAGCGTCACGGATAACCCGTATGGTGGAAACAGTCATCCTTTTGAGCGCTGCGAGGGCTTTTTCGGCTTTATATTCCTGCACGAAGCCTAAAAGCGCGTTTAAAACGACGATGGTAAGGATGAGGACGCCATCAAGCGTCTCACCCAAAACAAGGGAAAGGACTGTTGCAATAACTAGAAGAATGACTAAGGGGCTGACAAATTGCGAAAGCAACTGTTGCAGGGGGGTGCTTGCCTGCGCGTGGACTATGGTATTGGGGCCGAATCGGGCGAGTCTGCGATTTGCCTCTGCCGAAGAAAGTCCTGCACGTTTTTCCATCCTTCTATTATATGATTATTTCTTCTTTTGTTTCCACCGCACTGCAGTAAGAAGCGGTGAGAAAATATCCTCGCCCAGGCTAATCCGAAGAGCGGCAAATTCACCTTTTGTTGGCGGTCGATCCTGAAACGTGACAAACGTGCAGTCGCGTATAACCGCAAGCGGCGTTTGCTCATTTCCTTCGCCCATGGTAACCACTGCAGCTGCAGATAAACCATCAAGGATGCTCGCTTTGGTCACGCGGAGTTTCCTTCCAAAAATGTCCGGATGGCCAATATAATTGTTGAGTGCCTCAAACCCTGCCCAAGCCAGCCCCATGCCCGTCGTACCCCAACGAAGCGCTGTAGTGTGACTGTCAGTGATGATGACACCAAGATGTTTGAGGTTATGTTTCTTGCGAAGATAGCGCCAGACGGTAGCCGCGGTTGCATGGATATCCTTGGGCCAGAGGATAAAGGAACCGTTGCCGTTACTTTCATCAACGCCCGCGTTGGGGATGATGATGTTATTTTTGATCGTTAGAATAACGCCCCAGCGTTTAAGCTTTGCATCTTCTATTGTTGCGTCTGCCTCGCGGCGGATAAGCGCATATTTATCTGTCGTGCCGTCTCTCGCTACCACTCTGCCTTGGCAGATGCTGACGATTTTGGAAGTGATGATCACGATATCGCCGCCCGCCAGTTTTGGCAGGTATTGATCCAGGATCGGAAAAAGGCTCGCTCGCGTGGTTATTTTGTCTGTTTTATATGCAGTAACAATCATACGGCTTACCCCACGAAATATCCTTGGATAAAGAGTACCAAGGCTGCGATGTGGGCCAGGATAAAAAGAAGTAAAACGATGGTCTTAAGAAGGAAGGAGCGCATCTCGGCCAGCCGGACAAAATATGCGACGGAGAACAATGCATAGCGCGGAAGCGAGGAAAACGTACCGGTGAGTGTCGGCAAGACGAGTGTTGCAAATGAAAAGAGCGACAGCCCCAATCGTTGGGTTCGCGCTAGTCCTGCCTTGGCGTGCCAAACCTTGTATAGATCATACACAAGGACGGAAAGCACCAGGGTAAATGTAATGAGTTCAAACAGCGCCACCGCGTAGACAATGTCCCGTGGAGCTGTGGTGAATATCCGGATATATCGATAGAGAATCTGAGGCAGGAGGATAATGCCTGTCGATCGGTTCGCCCCAAACGCGGGCTGCGCGTGGTAGAAAAATAGCGGGTCGCCGGTGGTACGCGCCAGATACGCCATATACAGGCCCACACCCAAAAACGGAGCCGCGAGAATTGCAAGGCTTCGCAAGGATGCCAAGAACCGTTTTTTGTCCTGCCAAAGCGCAAGGCCTAGCGGGATAACAAGGAATATGCCGCCGATCCACGTCAGCGAGGCCAAAAAGGCACAGGCGCCTGCCAACCCATACTTCTTGCGATCAATGAAAAGAAATGTGCAGAGTACCAGAAAGAAAAAAAGACTCGTGGCATACACACTGCCGAAAAAAAATGACGTGGGGAAGACAAGAAGAAACAGGAGCGTCCACCGGGCCGCACCGCTGGAGGTTATTTTTTTAACATAGGTTAGAAGTATTGCCAGACTTGCCAAAAATACCGCATTTGAGAGTAAAAAGCCGGCCAGAAACGGACTGTGGGTGAACGCAGTGACCATCCGTACGAGAAGCGGGTAGAGCGGGAAAAATGCCTGCTCATAGGTGGCATAGCCGCTCGTGGCGATGTGGAGGAAGTGTACACCGTCAAAATTGGCAAAACCCGTAAGGAAATCCGGCAAAAGGCCGCGTTCCATAATGTAGGCAAAGCGAAACGGCACGTTGTGGACAAGGAGTGACGGGGCCATGATGGCTATGAGAAGATCTACAATCCGCCAGAGAGCGAATACGGAGAAGATGCTCAGCATGAGTAGCGCCAACCGGATTCGAACCGGTGTAAATGGGCTGAAAACCCATTGTCCTGGGCCGCTAGACGATGGCGCCTATCAATAAGGACAAATGTATTGTAACAAAAAACAAAGAAAAAATGAAATGATTATGGCTTATGGAAGCACTTCCGGCACCTGGCTTCGTACGCATCGGAGCGGCCGACGAGGGAGGGGTCTGCCTTGAGCGGATTGACGGTTTTCTTTTTTCCGATGCGCTTGTGAAACACCGCTTCCTCGCCGCACACGACGCAGACGGCGGAAAGCTTGGTCACTTTATCTGCCATTGCCATAAGGGTCGGGATCGGTGCAAACGGTTGCCGGTCAAAGGTCATTGCCAGACCCGACACCAGCACGCGCTTGCCGCGAGCAAGCAGTGTTTCCACAACAGCCACGAGGTCTTCGCCAAACCACTGCGCTTCATCAATGGCCACGATATCCGTTTTCGGATGCAGACGGTTGAGTACGTGAGATGCTTTGGAAATAAGTTCCGACTCAAAGCTTAATCCCGCGTGGGAGAAGATTTTTTTCGCTTTGCCGTAGCGCGTATCAATGACGTGCTTGAATACCTGCACCTGTTTTTTACCAATGGACGCACGCTTGACCTGACGGATAAGCTCTTCGGTTTTGCCGCAATACATGGGTCCTGCAATGACTTCCAGGTAGCCCGTTTTTTGAGGTTTCATATAATGGTATTATACACTATGCAGCCATCTCGCTTTGGTGGTGTACGAAGTTTGAGAGGTGTACAATACCTATGATGACCGAGAGCCGGCCGCTTGCAGAAATCCTCAGGCCTCAAACGCTTGATGAGCTCATCGGGCAAGCCCATCTTGTTGGTGAATCCGGCATTATCAGAAAATTCCTCACTTCCGGTTTTTTGCCTTCCATGATATTTTGGGGACCTCCCGGGTGCGGCAAAACGACCCTTGCCCACCTTTTGGCAACGCTTACGAATGCTCACTTTGAGTCGCATTCTGCCGTCAGCGCTACGCTCGCCGATGTACGGAGAGTTGTCAAAGAGGCAAAAGATAGGCTCAATACTCTCTCTTCTTCGAGCGAGGAGTCTTTGACGAGTCGAGAAGTTCATCAAGGAAGTTCTCGACAAGCTCGAACAATAATACCGCAACGGACGATATTTTTTCTTGATGAGATCCACCGGTTTAATAAAGCACAGCAAGATGCCTTATTGCCCCATGTGGAAAAAGGAACGATTATTTTTATCGGCGCAACGACCGAAAACCCCTCTTTTGAAGTCATTTCTCCTCTCCTCTCACGATGCAGAGTTTTTGTACTCAATCCGCTTACCGAAAAGGAATTGAGTACACTTATTGATCGAGGACTAGCATACCTCAAACGATCTATTTCAGACGATGCGCGCGGGTTTTTACTGGAAGTTTCCAATGGTGACGCCCGGGCACTTCTGACCATCCTTGAAATTGCCGCGCGTTTGACAGGGTCAGACCCTGTCAAGTTTACGACTGCACATATCGAGGAAGCGGCACAGCGTAAAATGCTTCAGTACGACCGGGTCGGCGATGAGCACTACAACACCATTTCCGCCTTCATCAAATCCATGCGGGCCAGTGACGTGGATGCGGCACTCTATTATTTGGCGCGCATGGTTGCGGCAGGCGAAGATCCGCTGTTTATTGCACGGCGCATGGTAGTCTTTGCCTCCGAAGACATCGGCATGGCACAGCCCACGGCACTCGTGGTTGCCGATGCGGTATTTGATGCGTGTAACAAGATCGGCTATCCCGAGTGTCAGGAAAATCTTGCCCACGGTGTTGTTTACCTTTCCCTGGCTAAAAAAGACCGGAGCGCCTATGATGCGTATTTTCGCGCGCTTGAAGACGTGAAACAGTTGGGAAACCTTCCTATCCCCTTACCGATTCGCAATGCACCGACGAAGCTTATGAAAGGATTAGGTTACGGCCGCGGCTACCAACCGTATAGCGCAGAGAGTCTGTTACCTGATAGAATAAAAGGGAAGAAGTATTACAAAGGAGGTGAATAATCAATGGATGTCCAAATCGGGAAAATCAGCCACTATTACGATAAAATAGGCGTTGCGGTTATCGAAGTTACCAACCAGCCGCTAAAAGCCGGCGATACGGTGCGTATTTCCGGGCATGATAAGGAGTTTACCCAGGTCGTCTCATCGCTTCAGGTGGAACATGAGCAAGTAAAGGAAGTCAAACCCGGCGATTCCGCAGGTGTCAAAGTGGATGCTCCGGTAAAGGAAGGCGATGTGGTATATTTAGTAACGAAATGAAAGAAGAACGATCCGCAGGTGGCGTCGTGGTCCGTCGGCGCGGAAACGGTTGGCAAGTGCTTTTGATCAAGGATATGAACGGCACCTGGACGTTTCCGAAGGGTCTCATCGAAAAGGGCGAAGGAGCCGAACAAGCAGCTGGGCGAGAAATTTTTGAAGAAACAGGCATACGGGGACTGACGCTGGTAAAAAAACTTTCCCCCATCACCTATTGGTACAGACGAAATGGTCTTATTAAGAAAACTGTTCTGTATTTCCTCTTTATGACAACGAGCAACGAGCCACCCAACCCCCAAAAGGAAGAAGGCATACAGGAGGCAAAATGGACATCGTTGGCGCTTGCCGCGACCATTGTTGGATATCCGAAAACGAACAAAAGCTTACTGCAGGAAATATTACTGTCTTTGTGATATGGAACTTGCTCCAGCACCGGATATAGAAATGATGGTGAAGCGGATCGTGCCGCGTGTGCCGTTTCCCCATATCGATCCCCAGAAAATTACGTGCATGCGAAGCACCAAGTCTTCCAGCCGGGCACGCGCCAGGATCTGGAGTTTCCCAAAAATTTGGCAAATGGCCATCAAACACCCTCCCCATTACATCATTGAGGTACTCTCACAGCATTTTGATCACCTACCAGCCGATGACAAAACGCGCGTCATCATCCACGAACTCATGCACATTCCCAAAAATTTCTCCGGGGCCCTCGTGCCCCATCGCGGCAGGCACACCCGTATTGACCATCGCAGCGTTGAACGATTTTTTGTGCTCTATAAAAACTCGGCAAGGAGATCCCCATGATTATTCTTTTGCACGGAGATGATCGGCAGTCTTCACGCGCGGCACTGCTGGCGTTGAGAAAAAAGTTCTCCCATTTGGATCTGCGCATCCTCAACGGTAAAACTGCCGACGAAAACATACTGGTACAAGCCATCGAGTCGCAATCGGTTTTCGGGGGAGCCACCGCCATCATTATTGAAAATCTTCTGACAACACTCGGGAAAAAACCCAAAGCCATGGAGCATGTAGGAGACATTCTGAAACGCTCAGCAGAATCCGCAACGATCATTCTCTGGGAGGAAAAGGAAGTGGGTCCGTCCATAATCAAGTATCTGGGATCTCACGTTGAAGGAAACCTGTTTAAGATCCCTGCGATTATCTTTTCCTTTCTGGACGCACTTCGACCTTCTCATACAATACAGTTGCTTTCTTTATATCAGAAGACCCTGGAGCACTCCGCAGCAGAACTCATCTTTACGCTCCTGGTGAGAAGGCTGCGAATTCTTGTGCAACTCTCCGGAGGAGTTGTACCGGTGGGTATTGTTCCCTGGCAACTTGCGCGATTGACAAAGCAGGCGCGATTCTTTACGATGGAACAAATCTTGGCTATGGAGAAACAACTCCTCGCGGCAGAATTAGGCGTCAAAACAGGTTCCTCGGCACTGACCATCTCCCAACATATCGAACGCATCCTTATTGATCTCTAACTCCCTATGGATCTTTCTTTCTTTAAAGACTATGACATCCGTGGCACATACCCGGATCAATTGAATGCCCAGGTCGTGGGATTCATCGGCCGCGCCATTGTGGAATACTTCAAACCCAAACGTGTGGCAGTGGCCCGCGATATGCGTACAAGCGGCAAGGAATTAAGCGATGCCCTGATATCCGCATTTACTGCCATGGGTGTGGCGGTGGGTGATGCCGGGGAAACCGGTACGGAGATTGCGTATTTTTTAGCGGGAACGGCAGACTTCGACCTCGTCATTATGATTTCGGCATCCCATAACCCTCCCCAGTACAATGGTCTCAAAATTGTCAAAAAGGGGCCGGTCGGCGTCAACTCTGACAGCGGCTTGTTTGCCATCCGGGACCTCGTGCGGCAGGACCCGCTCCCTGCGGCCAAAAACCCGAGTCCCGTGACGCATCTTGACGTATGGAGCGAGTGGAAACAAAAAGTTCTTTCCCTGGTGGACATCTCGCAGTTGAAGCCCCTGTCGGTGGTCGCGGATGCAGGCAACGGCATGGCCGGAAAACTGGTACCCATGGTGTTTGAAGGATTGCCCATACGCCTCACACCGTTGTATTTCGAACTGGACGGAAGCTTCCCGCACCATGTACCCAACCCGCTTATAGAAACAAACAATGCCGATCTTGCGGCAAAAATGCGTGAGGTTCATGCAGACGTGGGACTTGCGTTTGACGGCGATGCGGATCGCGTTTTTTTTATCGATGATCGCGGACGATTTGTATCCGGTACCATTGTCACCGCGATGCTTGCAAAAAATATGTTAAAAAAACATCCCGGTGAATACATCCTCTACAGTGCCGTGTGCGGCAGAATTGTGCCGGAAACAGTGGCGCGCTACGGAGGGAAGTCCCGGCGGGTACGCGTCGGACACAGTTATATGAAAAACTACATGCGGCAGTACCACGCAATTTTTGGAGGAGAACATTCCGGGCACTATTATCACCGCGACTTTTTTAATTCAGAGACCGGTGTGGGTACGGCACTCATGGTGTTGGAGCTTATAAGCCGCGACTCCTGCAAGTTTTCGGAAATTGTGGACGAATTTGCCAAATACCCTGATAGCGGAGAGATTAACTTTTCCGTGCCGGATGCCGCTGGCACCATTACCGCCATCAAGCGGTCATTCATCGATGCCAAAACCGTTGACGAACTGGACGGCCTCAGTGTGTGGTACGATAATTGGTGGTTTAATATCCGAGGCTCGCATACCGAGCCGCTTATCCGGCTCAACGTGGAAGCGGATAACCATGAAATTCTTCAGCAAAAAACTGACGTGTTGATTGCTCAAATAGAATCGCTCGGCGGGAAAAAGAAATAACCATGAACACCCTGGATAATGTGAAGGCCATACAACAACTTGATCCGAGCGGCGTGCTTGCCTCTACCAAACAGTTTGCAGACCAGTGTCAACAGGCATGGAAGGAAGCGTCTGCCATTGTTTTCCCCAAGCAGTACCAGCCTATCTATAACATCGTCGTTTCCGGTATGGGCGGCTCGCGCTTTACGCCCAAAACCATCAAGGAACTCTATCGCGACCGTATCCGAGAGCCGTATGAAATAGTTGAAGATTATACGCTTCCTGCGTATGTAGATGGCGATACGCTCGTCATCCTTTCCTCATACTCCGGCACGACGGAAGAGGTGCTGTCTTGCGGTCAGGATGCTGTCAAGCGGGGCGCGAAACTCACCGGCATTATACATGGTGGTCCAATTGCGGATCTGTTAAAAAAACAGGCTGCACCTATGTATCAGTTTACCCCGACGCATAATCCCTGCGGCCAGCCCAGAATCGGCGCCGGGTATCTCCTTATGGGGCACCTGGGACTTCTGAAAGCATTACAGGTCATCGATATTGAGGAAAAGGAAGTGACCGAAGCGATTGCCTATGCCCGATCGATGACTGAACGCTACACAGAAGACGTACCCACGGCGCAAAACCCTGCCAAACAGCTGGCTATTGCCATCGACAACACACACCCATTCGTCATCACGGCGGAATTTTTGAAGGGTTTCGGCAACGGGTTTGCCAATCAACTCAACGAAACAGCCAAAATGATCTCGGACCCGCGGGTAATTCCTGAGCTTAATCATCATCTCATGGAAGGATTAGGTTTGCCCCGCAGGCTCTCCCAAACCGCATTATTTGTCTTTTTCCAGTCCCCCCTTTATTCCCATCGCATACTGCGGCGGTTTGCCGTAACCCACGAAGTGCTTGCAAAACAACAGATCAAGACATACGACGTAGCGCTTACAGGGCCCACGCCGCTTGCACAAGTATTGGAAGCGTACGTCCTTTCGGGATTTACCAGCTTCTATTTGGCCATGCTTCATGATAGTGATCCGGTCGCCATTCCTTGGGTAGATTATTTTAAGAAACAATTACGAAAGGGGTAAGCTATGACACCGCGCTACATCGTTGCGTTTTCTCACGTGGACAAAGGGGATATCGGATCGGTTGGGGGAAAAGGAGCAAATTTGGGGGAAATGACACAGGCCGGATTTCCCGTGCCGACCGGATTTATCGTTACCGTTGCCGCCTACCAAAAATTTTTGGACGATGCCGGCATTAAGGGAAAAATTGAGCGACTGTTGCTGGGTTTAGACGTAAACAACGCCAGGGAGCTTGAAAAAACCGCCAAGAGCGTACAAACGCTTATAATGCGGTCGAAGTTTCCCAAAGAAGTCGCCAGCGACATAATCCGCGCATATTTTCGTCTGGGGGGCAACGTCCTGAAACACGCCCTTGTCGCGGTACGGTCCTCCGCTACCGCGGAAGATTTGCCGGGTGCGTCATTTGCCGGCCAGCAGTCCACGTTTCTTAATGTGCAGGGAGAAGCCAATGTTATTGAAAAAGTAAAAGAAGCCTGGGCATCGCTGTTTACCGCCCGGGCCATCTTCTATCGGCAGACGAATCACTTTGATCATTTCCGTGTGGGCATTGCCGTGCCCGTGCAGCGGATGGTTGCCTCAGACACGTCGGGCGTCATGTTTACCGTGGATCCGGTGACCAATGATAAAAGTAAAATCGTCATCGAAGCGATTTACGGACTGGGAGAAATGATCGTCCAGGGAGCTGTCACGCCCGATCACTATGAGGTGGAGAAGGGTTCCAATGCGATACTGGTCAAACAAATCGGCAGCCAGGAAAAACTCATGACCAAGAAGGGCGCCAAAAATGCAATTCTTGCAGTTTCGCCATCTCAGGCAAACAAGCAGAAACTACCGGATCATACGATTATTGAACTGGCTAAGCTTGGTAAAAAACTCGAGAAGCACTATTACTTTCCCCAGGATGCGGAGTGGGCCGTAGAAAACGATCGCGTGTACCTCGTGCAGACACGTCCCGTGACGACCCTTGGCAAGCAAACGGTTGCTACTACAACATCGTCGATCACCAATGAGGTTTTGGTGAAAGGGGACCCTGCATCCCCGGGGATAGCATCGGGACCGGTGAAGAAACTAACTTCAGCAAAAGAAATCCATAAGATCGTCGCTGGTGACGTGCTGGTGGCGGAACAAACCAATCCTGATTTTGTCCCTGCGATGCGCAAAGCCGTGGCCATTCTTACCGAGCGCGGCGGCAGAACGTCGCACGCAGCAATCGTTTCCCGAGAGCTGGGAATTCCTGCCGTCGTTGGTGCGAAGGATGTCAGAAAACTTGTAAACGACGGCATGGTGATCACCGTCAACGGATCCACGGGGGATGTGTATAAAGGAGCGGTGGCGCAAAAGCCAAATTTGGCAAATTTGTCTAATTCGGCCAATTCGAAAAAACTGAAGACGGCGACGAAAGTGTATGTGAATTTGGCCGAGGTAAGCCGGGCGCAGGCCGTGTCGAAGATGAATGTGGACGGGGTGGGGCTTCTGCGGGCGGAGTTTATGGTTGCCGATATCGGTACACACCCGCGCAAATTTATCGCGGACAAAAAGCAGCGGGTATTCATCCAAAAGCTCGCCGATGGTCTGGAAACCTTTTGTCGCGCATTCTCACCCAGACCCGTAGTGTACCGGGCCACCGACTTCAGAACCAACGAATATCGAAACCTCAAAGGAGGCGCCGCGTTTGAGCCGCCCGAGGAAAACCCAATGCTGGGGTTCCGGGGCGCTGCCCGCTATATAGCCGACTCCCAGGTCTTTGATCTTGAGCTTGAGGCCATCAAGCTCGTGCGCAATAAATACGGCCTCAAAAATCTCAACCTGATGATCCCGTTTGTGCGTACACCCAAGGAGATGCTCGAGGTCAAAAAAATCGTAGCAAGCAATGGGCTTCTCAGGTCTCCCACGTTCAAGCTCTGGATGATGTGCGAGCTTCCGACCAATGTCATCATTTTGGACCGCTATCTGGATGTGGGCATCGACGGAATTTCCATCGGGTCCAATGACCTGACCATGCTTATTATGGGAACCGACCGGGACAACCAGGAGGTGGCACACGACTTTAATGAAATGGATGAAGCGGTTTTATGGGCGTTTGAGCGGGTTATTCGAACGTGTGTCAAACGCGGCGTCACCGTCTCCATGTGCGGCCAGGCGCCGTCGGATTATCCGGAACTCGTAGACAAACTGGTCTCGTGGGGCATCACAAGCGTCTCCGTCAACCCCGATGCCGTGGACCGTGTACGCGAAACGATCGCAGAGGCGGAAAAGAAATTGGTAAGGAAAAAGATCATTAAAATAGAACCCAGAACTCAATGACCAGAACACAACAAGGTGGGAAGATTTTATAAAATTCTTTTACCGCGTTGGTCATTGAGATTTGAGTTCTGAGTTCTGAAATACATTTTTACCTCAGAAGTCTCTTCGATTTTAACACGCAATAAGATATACTGATTCTATGGATTCTGCCATTTATTCTATCACCGCACGCGAGATCCTTGACTCCCGCGGAAACCCAACAATAGAAACGACGGTTATTCTCCAAAGCGGCTACCGCGGTACCGCATCGGCCCCGTCCGGAGCATCGGTGGGAAAATATGAGGCAGTGGAACTTCGGGATAAAGATGAAAACCGCTATAACGGCATGGGAGTATTAACTGCGGTAACCAACGTCAATACCATTATTGCTCCGAAACTCGTGGGCCTGGATGCACTGGATCAGAAAAAAATCGACGAAACCATGATTGCCCTGGATGCAACCCCCAACAAGAGTAAACTCGGCGCCAACAGCATATTAAGCGTTTCCCTGGCTGTTGCAGCCGCCGCAGCCAACCACACCAAGCAGCCGCTGTACCGCTACCTTACCCAGCTTGCAGGCAGACCTGCAGCCGCTAAAATCGAACGCATACCCACGCCGCTGTTTAATATCATCAACGGCGGGAAACACGGGGCAGGGAACCTGAATTTTCAGGAATTTATGGTCATCCCCGCGTCAAACAAACCGTTCCATGATGCGCTTCAGATCGGCGCGGAACTCTACCATCACCTCAAACAGATCCTGGCTTACCGCAATGCCATTCACAGCGTGGGAGATGAGGGCGGCTTTGCTCCGAACTTATTTACCAATATGGAAGCCCTTGAGCTCCTCATGGAAGCGATAAAGGCGACCAAATATCGTTTCGGCACCGATGTATTTTTCGGCATGGATATTGCGGCAAGCCAGTTTAAAACGCCCAGGGGCTATCAGATCAAAGACAAGCCCCAACTGTTGTCCGGCCGGCAATTTATAGATTATCTTAAGGAGCTCAACACGAAATACCGGCTCCTGCTCCTTGAGGATCCTCTCGAAGAGGATGACTGGGCCGGGTGGGCCACGCTTACCCGGGAAGTGGGAAGAGATATTCTGATCGTCGGCGATGACTTGTTGGTCACCAATCCCGAGCGGCTCGCGCGCGCGATTGACGAAAAGGCCTGCAATGCGATCCTCCTCAAGCCTAATCAAATCGGCACGCTTTCTGAATTCCTGGCGGTCGTGGCACTGGCAAGAGCGCACGATATGAAATGCATCGTTTCCCACAGAAGCGGAGAAACCAACGATACGTTTATCGCGGATCTGGCTGTTGCGGTTGCTAGCGAGTATGTTAAATTTGGTGCCCCGGCCCGCGGAGAACGTGTGGCCAAATACAACAGGCTCCTTCAAATAGAAAGTGAATTATTTTCCCAATGAAGCCACTTGCACTCATCGTATTGGATGGTTGGGGATTGGCTGCGCCCGGACCCGGCAATGCAATTTCTCTAGCCAAACTTGAGCATGTGCCCAAACTTTGGGCATCCTACCCGCATGCGCAACTGACGGCCTCCGGCGTAGACGTGGGACTGCCGCCGGGCGAAGACGGCAATACGGAAACCGGACACATCAACCTCGGAGCCGGACGGGTGGTGTATCAGGACTTACCGCGCATCAATATGGCTATAACGGACGGGAGTTTTTTTACCAACGACGCATTTTTGGGAGCGATCCGCTACGTGCAGGAACACCGCTCCCACCTGCACCTGATGGGTCTTATCAGCGATGCAGGCGTACACTCGAGCCGTGAACATCTGTGGGCACTTCTTACGCTTCTTTCTCAATATAAAACACAACACTCCTGTGAGTGCAAGGCATTCCTGCACCTTTTTACCGACGGACGCGATTCTCCCCCGACTTCGGCAAAACGATTTGTGGCCGATGTCGAGGAACGCATACAGGGCCAGGGCGTCGGTGCTATTGCCACGATCATAGGCCGATATTATGCGATGGATCGCGATCATCGGTGGGAGAGAACCGAAGCAGCATACACGGCGCTCACGGAAGTGATTGACCGTACTGCGTCCAGTGCGGCCGTTGCAATTGACCAATCACACCAGGCGGGAAAAACGGATGAGTTTATCGAGCCGACCATTATTTTAGACCCCTCCGGCAACCCGTATCCGCGCGTAAGCAATCACGACGCGGTTATATTTTTTAATTACCGTATTGATCGTCCCAGGCAACTGACGCGTGCATTCGTCCTGCCAAATTTTGAAGAATACAAGGCTCCCGCGTCATTTGATCCTTATGCGGTCAAGTACTACCACAAACATCTAGTGGAAGAGGACACACGCAACATTCCTTTTACCAGAAAGGTCAAGCTTCCAAATTTATTTTTTGTCACGATGACGCAGTACGAGCGGGATTTGCCCTGCGTCGTGGCCTACCCGCCGGAACCGCTGAAAAATACCTTAGGAGCGGTGCTTTCCGATCATAACCTGCGCCAGCTCCGGCTGTCGGAAACGGAAAAAGAACGTTTTGTCACGTACTACTTCAGTGGGTTGCACGAAACGCCGTTTCCCGGTGAAGACCGCCTGATCGTGCCGTCGCCTAAAGTTGCCACGTATGACGCGATGCCGGCTATGTCCGCCCCGGAATTAACGGATAAAATTCTGGACCGGCTTTCCATAGACGTCTATTCGTTTTTCCTTATCAATTTAGCCAACCCTGATATGGTGGCGCATACCGGAAACATTCAGGCAGCTATTGCGGCGTGCGAAGTGACGGACAGCTGTGTGGGAAGGATTGTGACCGCAGTATTAGCACGCGGCGGCACTTGCGTGGTTACCGCAGACCATGGTAATGTGGAAGAGATGCTCGGCCCCGATGGGCAAATGGATACCGAGCACTCCACCTTTCCGGTACCGTTTATGTTTATCGATCGATCACTTGCATCACAACCGGTTACGCTTCCGGCAGGCAGACTTGCGGATGTGGCACCGACCATCCTTTCATTTTTGGGGATCCCGGTGCCAACTGAGATGACCGGTAATAATTTATTGGCAGATGTAACCGTTCAAAGGAGGTAATATGAAAACTACCATCTCCGTCATCAAAGCAGATACCGGATCCGTCGGCGGGCACAACCGGCCCAGTGATGCCATGCTTGCCACTGCAAGGGAGCGCGTCTCCGGCGCCATAAAACAGGGACTCCTGACGGATGCCAGGGTTTCCTTTACCGGAGATGACATCGCGCTTCTCATGGTCCACACCAAAGGCGTTGACCACAGCGACATTCATAAGTTTGCGTGGGATACGTTTGTAGCGACCACTGCTATTGCTAAAAGCCAGGGGCTGTACGGTGCGGGCCAGGATCTTTTGAAAGACGCATTCTCCGGCAATGTCCGAGGCATGGGCCCGGGATCATGCGAAATGGAAATTGAAGAGCGTGCTGCCGAACCGTTCATCCTGTTTGCCGCGGACAAGTGCGGGCCCGGTGTTTTCAACTATCCGCTGTTTAGCGCATTTGCCGACCCGTACCATAATGCAGGACTCCTCCTGGCTCCTGAAATGCATGAGGGGTTTACCTATACGATTATGGACGTCAATCATACGGAAGCGGACAAGGTGATCACCCTCAAGGTGCCGCAGGACTATTATGATATTGCCACGCTTCTCCGTGATCCCAACCGGTATGTGATAGAGAAGATTGTGGAAAACGCAACCGGTCTTATCGCAGCCGTTGCGTCAACCAGCAGGCTCCACAACATCGCCGGTAAGTACGTCGGTAAAGATGATCCGGTAGCGATTGTCCGAACCCAGAAACAGTTTCCTTCAACCGGAGAAGTTCTTTCGCCGTGGGCTCTTGCCCATTATGTGCTGGGCGATAACAGAGGATCGCATCACGTCGCGGTTATGCCGGTGAAACAAAATTCCATTATTTCGTTTTTTGACGGCCCGACGATTGTAACAGCAGCCGGCTACTGCGTGCACGAGGGCAAACTGACCGAAGCGGTGGACTTGTTTGACCAACCGTTCTGGGACGTCATCCGCCAAAAGGCTGCGCAGAAAACCATCGATATGCGCAGCCAGGGATTTTTTAACCCGGCCATGGGACCGCAGGATGAAATGGAGTACACGGGAGTGGTAAAAAATCTTGAACGGCTGGATAAAAAATTTGTGAAAAGAGCCGGCGAAACTGCGAAATGAAGGCAGATATCTACAGAAAATCCGCAAAAGACTGGCGCATCCTGCCGAATCTCGATGATTACGACGTAACCCGCGCTACATTTTCCTGGGTGGCGGCTAAAAAGGAATTGGACTGGTTTGACGGGAAAATAAACGCAGCGTACAACGCGGTCGACCGCCACACGCACACGTGGCGCAAAAACAAAGTTGCCCTGTATTGGGAGGGCGAAGACGGTACTGTAAAGAAATTTACGTTTGAGGAACTTACGGTCGCCTCCAATAAGGTCGGCAATATCCTCAAGGATTTCGGTGTCCAGCGCGGTGATCGGATTTTCCTGTTCCTGCCGAGAATCCCCGAACTTTTTTTCTCGTTTTTAGGGATTGTCAAAATCGGCGCGATTGCCGGAACGCTGTTTAGCGCGTTTCAGGAACAGGCGCTTTTGGACCGACTGGATAACAGCGATGCGAAAGTACTTATTACCACCAGCAGCCTCAAGCCCCGCGTGGATAAAATCCGAAGAAAGCTTAAACACTTACAACATGTCATCACCGTCGATACGCCGGACTTTATTAAATCGTTTGAGCACGCAAGTGACGAGTTGACCATTGCTCACATGGACCCGGATGACTATGCCTTCATGCTCTACACTTCCGGTACGACCGGCAAACCAAAAGGGGTAGTCCATACGCATCGGGCAATTCTCCAGGAACACATGACTGCCAAATGGGTACTGGACCTCAAAGATGATGATACGTACTGGTGCACGGCCGATCCCGGGTGGGTGACCGGCATTGCGTATGAAATACTGGGCAGCTGGTCCGTCGGGGTGGCCTCATTTATCTATGAAGGCAGGTTTGATCCCAAAAAATGGTATCAGCTTCTGGAAAAATACAAAATTACCGTCTGGTATACCGCCCCCACGGCGATCCGGATGCTCATGGCCGCGGATCATGACCTGGTGAAGTCTTTTGACCTAAGTCACTTAAGGCACTTATGTTCGGTCGGGGAACCCCTCAATCCCGAAGCGATCCGTTGGAGTATCAAGGTTTTCGGTAAGCCCTTCCACGACAACTGGTGGCAGACCGAGACCGGCGGCATCTGCATTGCCAATTATCCCTGTATGGACATAAAAATCGGATCCATGGGAAAACCCATTCCCGGCCTCGTTGCCGCAATCGTCGACGATAAGGGTCATGAGCTCGGGCCAAACAAAGAGGGCAACATCGCGCTCAAACCTGGTTGGCCTTCCATGATGAAAACCATCTGGAAAAGGCCGCACAAATACAGAAGCTATTTCTCTTCTTGGAAGGATGCGATACTTCCATCTTCTGGAAAGGATCGCATCCTTCAGCCAAGGGCGTCGTGGTACATCTCCGGTGACCGCGGCTGGACGGATACAGACGGGTATTTTTGGTTCATCGGAAGGGCGGATGACGTGATCAAAACATCAGGGGAGCGCGTGGGTCCCTTTGAGGTGGAATCAGCCCTCGTAGCCCATCCTAGCGTCGTAGAGGCGGGCGTGATCGGCAAACCGGATGCGCTGCGCGGCGAAATCATCAAAGCATTTGTGGTGCTCGAGTCAGGCACAAAACCCTCAGAAAAACTCAAGGAAGAACTCGCACAGTACGTCAAAAAACACCTCGCCGGCCACGCGTATCCGCGGGAAATTGAGTTTATCGATAAGCTCCCCAAGACCCGCTCCGGCAAAATTATGCGAAGGATTTTGAAGGCCAAAGAGCTCGGTCTCCCCGTTGGCGATACCTCTACACTCGAGGACTATTGACAGACGCGCAATTTGTGCTATTATATGGCCCTATGACAAAAATGGTGGATCAACGACCCGCGGAGACAGAAGTAAGACCGTATAGTTTATCGCTGTTCTGTCTAGATCGAGAGTTCAAAGAACGAATGACTATAAGGGATGAGTATATTCAATGGAGTTCGCTTCCTGCAGACGCTTATCTAGCGTTTGGTCAGGATATAACAAGATCATCTGCATATAGGCACTTAGCCAATCTTCATAAGCATCAGTGTCGCGCCCCTAAACATCACCTGACAATTATGACCTCTCCTGCAGATCATTGAATGTTTGACAGAGAAAAATTATAAGCAAAAAAGCAGGACTATCTCGCCTTTAGGTAACTGAAACTCAACAATCGCCTCTGAAATGCTTCCTCGCCATACTTCCTCGTGAACCTTGGTCAGTTCCCGGGCGATGACAATATCGATGTCGCCAAGTGTTTGCTTCATGTCTTCAAGCGTTTGTACAAGTTTATGTGGCGCGCAGTAGAAGATAAACGTCGGGGATTTATCAAGACCTCGCCTTGCTTCGACAAGGCGAGGTCTTTTGAACACTTCTGAAAGAGATTCAAAGAGTCTGATGCGATGCGATGATTTTTCCGGCGGGTAGCCGAGGAATAAAAATTTGTCTGTCGGAAGTCCGCTTGCGGTAAGCGCGGCTATTGCGGCAGTCGGGCCGGGGATGCTTACCACTGTAATACCTCGTCTGATTGCTTCTCGGACAAGTTTGTAGCCCGGGTCGGAGACAAGAGGCGTTCCGGCGTCACTGACCAATGCGACTTCTTTTCCCTGTTCAAGTAGTTCGATGAGTTCAGGAGTTTTTGATTGCTCAATTTGATCATAGTAGCTTAGCAGCCTTGGTTCTGACTTATTGTTCGAGCGAAGTCGAGAACTTTCGGCATGAACTTCTCGACTCGTCGAAGACTCCTCGCTCGAAGAATAAAGACTACCGTATCGTTTCTTTAATTCATTTAACAATAGTCCTGTTCTTCGCGTATCCTCGCAGGCGATGATATCCACGGAAAACAGCGTTTTTATGGCACGGATGGTGATATCTTCCAGGTTCCCGATCGGTGTTGACACAATGAACAGTGTTCCCATACAATCATTATAGCGCATGACCGCGCGTTTTTATTTATGAATCTTGACGTCCTCCTCAACCCCGAACTCCTTATCAAAACCCTTGGGCTTATCGGCGTATGGGCAGTGCTGTTTGCCGAGTCCGGGCTATTTTTCGGATTTTTCCTCCCCGGCGACAGCTTGCTGTTTACCGCCGGCGTTCTGGCTTCACAGGGGCTTATTAACTATCCCATTCTTCTGGTGGTTACCTTCTCCGCTGCCATTTTGGGTGATAACGTAGGCTACTGGTTCGGGCACAAGGTGGGGAGTAAATTGTTTGAGCGTGAAGATTCATTTTTGTTTAAGCGCCATCATTTGCTCGAAGCACAGCGCTTTTATGAGAAAAACGGCGCCAAAACCATAGTGCTTGCCCGCTTCGTCCCGTTCGTGCGTACATTTGCGCCAATCGTGGCCGGCGCCGCAAAAATGCATTATCAGACATTCATTTTCTATAACTTCCTGGGCGGGTTTCTGTGGAGCGTCGGCATTGCCACACTGGGGTACCTCCTGGGAAACATCCCCATTATCAAACACAACTACGAATATGTGATTTTCCTGATCGTCGCGGCATCACTCCTGCCGATTATCATTCATGCAGCAGGCGCATACCGCAAAAGGAAGGGTTCGCGCCGGGTCAACTGATATATCTGCGTATCAGCCCCACGACCTTCCCCTGTATTTTGACGTGCGTGGCAAAAATCGGAGACATCTGGGCATTGGCAGGCATGAGTTTAATCCGGTCTTTTTCAAAATAAATCCGCTTGAGCGTCGCTAGGCCGTTGGGCAACAGTGCCACGACGATATCACCGTTTTGCGCATCCTGCTGGTGCTGAATGACCACATAATCTCCGTCCATAATGCCGTCGTCAATCATGGACGATCCCTTAACCTGCAAAACGTAGCTTGCGCGGTTGTTGGCGATCATGCCGGGGGCCACGGAAACATAGAAATTCGGGTCCGTATACGGCTCAAGCGGCGCGCCTGCCGCGATAAACCCTAATACCGGTAATTCCACTGCGGTCACGGCACTGCCCGACCGGTATTGATCGACCACTTCGAGCCCGCGGGCCGTCCCGTCGAGCTTTCGGATAAAACCTTTGATGCGCAGTTTATCGATATGCTCGTGTACGGTAGCAAGCGATCCCAAGCCTACGGCCTCGGCGATTTCCTTAAGCGTCGGCGCGTACCCATAGCGCTGGATGAACTGCGTGATAAAATCAAGAAGCTGTCGTTCTCTGGCGTAAAGCGTGGCGGGCATAGTACAATACAGTATGCTGAAGAAACACCGAATTGTCAATAGGATCGAATACGTAAAAACTGGATCAAAATAAAACTTTATCCGAAACTACAGTCACATGAAACACTTTTCTCTCCACGCCCCGTTTGCGCCCGCCGGCGACCAACCAGAAGCAATTGAGGCACTCAACCGTGGCCTTCGGTCGGGTGCGACAGAACAGGTGCTTTTGGGGGTCACCGGCAGCGGCAAGACATTCACCATCGCCAATGTCATTCAGGCCGTCCAGCGGCCGACCCTGGTGATTTCGCATAACAAAACGCTTGCAGCTCAACTGTATCAGGAATTCCGTGACTTTTTCCCCAACAACGCGGTTTCCTACTTTGTGTCCTATTATGATTATTATCAACCCGAGGCCTATATCCCCCAAACAGACACGTACATAGAAAAGGAAACCGAGATAAACGAAGAAATCGATAAGCTGCGCCTGGCTGCAACAACCAATATCCTCACCCGTCCGGATACCATAGTCGTGGCTTCGGTTTCTTCCATTTACAACATCGGCTCGCCCAAGGAATACGGGCATTTTGTGCTGGAACTCAAATCCGGCATGAACGTGAGCCGCGAAAGCATTGTGGAGCGCCTGGTCCAGCTGCAGTATGAGCGGAGTGACTACGGCTTTCACCGGAGCACCTTTCGCGTTCGGGGCGGCACCATTGACGTGTTTCCGGCATATGAAGATACCGGAATTCGTTTTGTCACCAAATTGGACAAATTAGTCAAATTAGACAAATTTGATCCGCTGACGGGTAAAACCATCGAAGAGCTTCCGGGCACCGTCATTTATCCGGCCAAGCACTACATGACTGATCCGGCAAGGTATAAACAAGTATTTAAGGAAATTCAAAACGACCTTGAGGCACAAGTTGCCTACTTTAAAAGCACCAATAAGCTCATCGAGGCGCAGCGCATCCAACAGCGCGTGACCTATGATCTGGAAATGATCAGCGAGCTGGGGTACGTCAACGGCATTGAAAATTATTCGCGGTATTTCGACGGCAGAAAGCCGGGGGAGCCCCCGTATACATTGCTGGACTATTTTGACGAAGCCTCGCAAACCGGAAGGATCGCATCCTTCAAGGATTGGCTTCTGCTCATTGATGAATCGCACCAGACGATCCCGCAAATCCGCGGTATGTACAACGGCGACCGGAGCCGCAAGCAGACGCTGATTGATTACGGTTTCCGTCTGCCTGCGGCCATCGACAACCGGCCGCTGCGGTTTGACGAATTTTTACGCCGTATGCCGCAAACCATCTATGCCTCTGCCACTCCGGATGCGTGGGAGACAGGTCGCGCAGAGGCTACTGTGGAGCAGCTCGTCAGACCCACAGGCCTCCTCGATCCGCTTGTTTCCGTGCGACCCGTAGAGGGACAAATTGACGACCTATTCAAGGAAATTCAGCAGCGCGTTGCCAAAAAAGAACGGGTGCTGGTGACCACCCTCACCAAGCAAATGGCGGAAGACCTCTCGGCGTTTTTGAAAGAAAAGGGCATCAAGGTCCATTATCTACACGCCGATATCCTCACGCTTGAACGAAGCGATATTTTGGCAGACCTGCGGGCCGGCACCTACGATGTGATCGTCGGCGTTAATTTGCTCAGGGAGGGACTGGATCTTCCGGAAGTAGCATTGGTTGCGATACTCGATGCGGATAAGGAGGGGTTCCTGCGCAGTAAAATCAGCCTTATCCAAACCATGGGCCGCGCCGCGCGCCACGTGCAGGGCAGCGTAATTCTCTATGCGGATACGATCACAGATTCCATACGAAATGCACTGGAGGAAGTTGGTCGCCGACGTGCGGTGCAGGAGGCATATAATAAAAAGCACGGTATAACGCCCCAATCGATCCAAAAACCCATCCGGCAGCGCCTGGTGGAAAAAGAACAGGAGCGTCACGAAGCCACAGTCCAGGAACTTCTCGGCATCTCCCAAACCCAGCTGGATGCCATGACGCCCTTTGATACACGAAAGTTCGTCGGGAAACTAACCAAAGCCATGCGTGTTGCGAGCCGCGACCTGGACTTCGAACTGGCTGCAAAATTGAGGGACACTATTGCCTCACTGAATTAATCACGTGATATAATTCCTCTGCCACGGTTTATCGGTGGTCATTTTGGATATGGAAAACGTCATTCGCATTAAGGGCGCACGCCAGCATAATCTCAAAAACATTACACTCGAGCTTCCCAAAAATAAGCTTATCGTGTTTACCGGTCTTTCGGGATCCGGCAAGTCATCACTTGCCTTTGACACGATTTACGCCGAGGGGCAGCGCCGCTATGTGGAGTCGTTAAGCTCCTATGCACGGCAATTTTTAGGCGTCATGGACAAACCTGACGTAGACAGCATCGAAGGCCTATCGCCGTCCATTTCCATCGACCAGAAATCCGGCTCGCACAACCCGCGTTCCACCGTGGGCACCGTGACGGAAATCTATGATTACCTGCGCCTCCTGTTTGCGCGCATCGGACACCCCCACTGCCCCAATTGCGGCCGCGAAATCAGCCGCCAGTCGTCCCAGCAGATTGTGGAACAGATCATCAAGCGTGCCGGGGATGCGCTGCAACATAAAACCCGAAAGCACTACCGGTTCGCGATCATGGCCCCGGTCGTACGGGACCGGAAGGGTGAATTTACCGGCCTGTTTGATAATGTACGCGCCAAAGGGTACCGCCAGGTGCGTGTGGACGGTCTTTTTTTTGACATTGATGAAGATATTGTCCTTATTAAAACCAACAAACATACGATAGATGTCGTTGTGGACAAACTCACCCTCGATGCAAAAACGTTCAATGCGCTGCGCAGTCGAATTTCCGAAGCAGTAGAGCAGTCTCTTGCCCTCTCTGAAGGACTCGTCGTCGTGGGGGAAATTCAAGACAGCGGGTTTGCTATTCCGGATAAGCCCAAACACGTGACCGATCACATCTTCTCTGAAAAATTCTCCTGTCCGGTGTGCAATATCTCTCTCCCCGAAATTGAACCGCGATCCTTTTCTTTTAACTCGCCCCACGGCGCGTGCTCCAGCTGCAGCGGGTTAGGCAACATTCTGACTGTTGATCCCGATCTGGTTATCCGCAAAGAGTTGTCCATCACCGAGGGAGGAATTCTCCCGTTTGCCCGGATGTTTTTCCACGACACATGGTTTGCGCGCGTTATCACTACGGTGGCGGCTACTCACGACATTGACCCGAGACTGGCGCTTGGTAAACTCACCAAAAAGCAGATGGGCGTGCTCTTGAACGGCACCGGAGACAAAACGTACCTGGTAAAAGGGCAAAACAGGTTTGGCGACCTCACGACCATTGAGGAGCCCTACCGCGGCATTATTCCGGAACTCAAGCGCCGGTACAGTGAATCCGCGTCGGATTTCGTGCGCGCGGAAATAGAAAAGTATATGCGTGAGGAAATCTGCGCGGCATGCCGCGGCAAACGACTTAAAAAGGAAGCACTGACCATTACCGTTGACGGGTTTTCCATCGCCGACGTCACGGATCTTTCGGTACGCGATGGTCTGGAATGGGTAGGTCACTTGCCCAAAAACCTTTCGGGTAAAACCGAAGAGGCCATTGCCGCGCCGATTGTGAAAGAGATCGGAGGCCGGCTGGCGTTTTTGGACGCCGTGGGGCTCAATTATCTTACGCTTTCCCGCTCCGCCACCACGCTTTCCGGCGGGGAAGCGCAGCGTATCCGTCTGGCATCCCAAATCGGGTCCGGTTTGTCCGGCGTGCTCTATGTTTTAGACGAGCCATCCATCGGGCTGCACCAGAAAGACAACGTGATGCTCGTCAATACCCTCAAGAGGCTGCGGGATTTGGGTAACACGGTCATCGTGGTCGAACACGACCGGGAAACCATGGAACATGCGGATTGGATCGTTGATTTTGGTCCCGGAGCCGGAGAACACGGCGGAGCAATTATCGCACAAGGGACCGTTGGCGATATAAAAAAGAATAACCACTCATTAACCGGAAAATACCTTACCGGAGAAAAAACGATTGCGCGGCCAACTGTTGGGAAGTCTTCCGGCCCTTCTGACACCGTAACCGTGGTCGCTGCCTCGGAGCACAATCTCAAACACATAGACGTTTCGTTTCCCGTAGGCCGGCTCATAGCCGTCACCGGCGTATCCGGGAGCGGTAAATCCACACTCATCGTCGAAACGCTCTACCGGGCACTCGCCGCACATTTCAACCCCTTTGCAAAAGAAAAGCCCGGAGCGCACGCTCGCATCGATGGCTTAGAAGCCATTGATAAAGTAATTCTCATCGATCAGTCTCCGATCGGCCGGACGCCGCGAAGCAATCCGGCCACCTACACGGGCATCTTTTCTCCCGTCCGTGAAATTTTTGCCAACACGCAGGAGGCACATCTGCGCGGCTATGAGCCGGGCAGGTTTTCTTTTAACGTCTCCTCCAAGGGAGGAGGCGGCCGCTGTGAGGCATGCGAAGGGGAGGGCCAGAAAAAAATCGAAATGCAGTTCCTTTCTGATATTTACGTCACCTGCGACGTCTGCCACGGATCCCGGTATAACGCGGAAACACTGGAAGTTCAATTTCATGGGAAAAATATCAGCCAGGTTTTGGATATGACGATTTCAGAGGCACGGGAATTTTTCAGCCACCACTGGGCACTTTCGGAAAAACTCAAAACGATCGAAGACGTGGGGTTGGGCTATATCCATTTGGGCCAGCCCGCCCCGACCTTGTCCGGCGGGGAAGCCCAACGCGTCAAGCTCGCCACCGAACTTTCCAGGCGCGCCACGGGCCGCACCTTCTATATATTAGATGAGCCTACCACCGGCCTCCACTTTGCCGATTTGGAAAAGCTCCTCTTAGTCCTTCACCGCCTGACGGCTGCGGGCAACACCGTGGTGGTCATCGAACACAACCTGGACCTCATCAAAAACGCGGACTGGATTATCGATTTGGGGCCGGATGGCGGAGACGCAGGCGGCCGAGTCGTGGCGACGGGTACGCCGCACCATCTGGCGCAGGTAAAACAGTCATACACGGGACAATACCTCAAAAAAATACTAGAATAGGCTAATAATCGAATAATCCAATAACCTAATGAAAAAGATTTTTTTCACATTCGTTTATTCGTTTATTAGTTTATTCGTTTATTTGTTTATTGCGCCGCTGGTGCTTGCGGCGGGAGAATTCCGCGCAGATTACAACGTACAGTACTCGATTTCTCCCGGCGGCACCACCATCGTTACGCAAAACATAGCTCTTACCAATAAGCTGTCCAACCTGTACCCCAAGAAGTACGCCATCCTCATCGATTCCGTCCACCTTAAAAATATCATCGCATACGATGGCGGCGGACCCATCTCACCGGCCATCAGCCAAAAAGACGGAAAAACCGAAATTCTTCTGACCTTCAACGAACAGGTCGTGGGCCTGGGGAAAACCATGCAGTTTACCCTGCGCTTCGAAAACGGCGACATTGCGCAAAAGAACGGAAGCATCTGGGAAGTGAACATCCCGGGCGTCACGGATGATCCGGACATCGGCTCCTATTCCGTAAACCTGTCAACTCCGGAGTCTTTCGGGCCAAATGCGTACATGGTTCCGGCTCCGGGGGCTGCCAACACCTGGACCAAGGCGCAGCTTACCCGCGGCGGCATAAGCGCGGCATACGGCACCAGACAGTTTTTCTCCATGGCGCTTTCGTATCACATAGAAAACCCCGGCGTTACGCCTTCCACGGCTCATATAGCTCTCCCTCCGGATACTGCATATCAAACCATTACCGTCTCTGATATCACGCCCAAACCCCTCTCCGTCACCGCTGACTCTGATGGCAATTGGCTTGCTGAGTATCAGCTTGCACCCAACGCGTCGCTGGATATCACCGTGTACGCCACCGCAGCAGTCACGTTGTCTGCCAAAGAGGGATACCGGGAGTTCATTAATCCCAACGAATACCTCGTCAGCGACCAGTACTGGGAAACACAAAACCCAAAAATCATCAGCCTCGCCAACCAGTATCGGACACCGCGGGAAATCTATGATTACGTCGTTGGCACACTTTCCTATGATGACAGCCGGGTGAAGCAAAACCCGATCCGCAAAGGAGCCGTGGCAGCGCTGGCGTCTCCGGCAAATTCTCTCTGCATGGAATTTACCGATTTGTTTGTCGCGATGGCCCGCGCAGCAGGCATACCCGCACGCGAGGTGGTCGGGTACGCCTACACCAACAACGCGACGCTGCGGCCCCTGTCCTTTGTGGCTGATGTGTTGCACGCATGGCCGGAGTATTACGATAGTGAAAAGAGCATTTGGATCCCCGTTGACCCGACGTGGGGAAAAACAACCGGAGGAATTAATTATTTCGACAAGCTGGATTTCAACCACGTTGCCTTTGTCAACCACGGTAAATCAAGCACCACGCCCCTGCCGCCCGGATCGTATCGCAAGGAGGGAAAACAGGGCAAGGACGTGCTCGTCGGCTTTGCCCAGGGATCCGCCGTCCCTGCAACCCCAGCACTCACGACCACCATTGTGTTCCCCAAAAAAGTTACCGCAGGTGTGCCCCAGCAAGGATCGGTCGTGATACAAAATACCGGACAAGCCGCGGTGCGGGACGTTTCGGTTTCCCTGCAGGCAACGCCGGTTGATCTGACCTACGACAAAACTTTTTCTGTTGTCCCTCCCTACGGCGCGATCACCATCCCGCTCAATTTGACAGTTCCGGCAGGTACCGCTGCACGCCGCGGAACGATCGGCGTACGCGTTGGCGATGCCACAACCACCAGCTTTTTCGATATCGCGCCAACGTATGTGCTGTTTATTCCGCTGGTCGTCGTCGCTATCGCAGCCGTCGTCGTCCTATGGAAGATCTTCAAACGCTAATTGCCCGCCTCCCGCACACACCGGGTGTGTACCTCTATCGCAGCCAAACCGGGCGGGTCCTCTACGTTGGCAAGGCAAAGGATCTCAAAAAGCGCGTTTCCCAATACTGGGTGCGGGACGCCATCGGCCCAAAAACACAATTGCTCGTTTCGCAAATTGCCGATATTGAAACCATACACACGGCCAGTGAGTTTGACGCGCTGCTTCTTGAGGCAAAGCTTATCCATGACCTTGCGCCGAAGTATAATGTCGCTCTCAAAGACGATAAAAGTCCGTTGTATGTCCTCATAACGCTCTCCGAAGAACTGCCCCACGTGCGCACGGTTCGGCGCACAGACATTCCCAAGAAGCTCAAAAGAAACGATGCGTTGTTCGGGCCGTTTCCGTCTGCAACCGTTGTCCGAGCGATGCTGCACCACCTGCGGCACACGATACCGTATTGCACCCAAAAACGCCGAACCGGTAACCCGTGCTTTTATACGCACCTGGGCCTGTGTACACCATGCCCGTCCGTTATCGTTGGTCTGAAAGAGGGGGAAACCAAGACCGCGCTGGTGCATGAATACCGGACCAATATTTTCCGGCTGAAGCAGATATTGTCCGGCAAATCCGGCCGTGTCACCAGCGATCTTACCAAACAGATGCAAACATTGGCTGCTCACCAGCAGTTTGAAGAAGCAGAAAAGATCCGCAATCACATACAACATCTCTCCCGACTTCTCCAAAAATCGTACGATCCTATGGTCTATGTGGAAAGTGATACGGCAATCGAGGATATTAGAAAAACGGAGCTTGATGGTTTATTGGTAATTCTTGCGCCGTATATTCCCGAGCTTACTCGCGCAACTCGCATCGAATGCGTTGATATCTCCAACATTGCCGGAACCTTTGCCACGGGGTCATTGGTGGTACTGACCAACGGTAATAAGGATACAAGTCAGTACAAACGATTTCGCATACGTCGCAATCCGCCAGCTGGCGGACCAAACGACGTTGCCATGATGGCAGAAGTTATTACCCGAAGATTATCTCACCAAGAATGGCCATTCCCTGACCTTTTGGTTATTGATGGGGGAAAACCACAGGTCTCCGCAGCAATGAAAGCAATGCAACAATTGAACCATACGCTTCCTATCGTCGGTCTTGCGAAACGCTTTGAAGAAGTTATCGTCCCGCTCCCGCACGGCCGCTGGAAAACACTCCGGTTGGGGGCAACCAACCCCGGCCTTCATGTCCTTGAGCGCATCCGCGATGAGGCCCACCGCTTCGCCCTGTCCTACCACAAGTTGCTTCGATCCCGCGGATTTGATACGATTGAGCCCACATGAAGTATCTTCTGCGGGTCTTTGTATTCAACGTGTTTGGCCTGTGGTTTGCCGCCCAACTCTTGCCGACCATCCGTATTTCCGGCGGCTGGCCGGTACTTTTTTTGGCAGGAGCAGTGCTGAGCCTCCTCCTTCTTATCGTCAAACCGATCCTCTCCATTCTCTTCATCCCCCTCAATATTATTACCTTCGGCCTTGTCTCGTGGCTTATCAACGTCATTGTCATATATCTTTTAACCATCCTGGTTCCCGACGTCACCATTGCCCCCTGGACGTTCCCGGGACTATCGGGGTTGGGATTTATCGCGCCTTCGGTTCATCTCACCTACTCCGTGGCACTCGTTGCTTCCTCACTGTTGATTACCATCATCACCAATATGCTTCATAAAGTAAGCGAGGATTAGATGGGCAAAAGAAAAATAAAACGCATTGTAACCATCGGCGGAGGAACCGGCACGTTTGTGGTCCTCAAGGGTCTCAAACAATATCCGCACCACCTTTCCGCCATTGTCACGATGGCTGACTCGGGCGGCAGCAACAAACGGCTGCGGGACGAGTTTGGCCTCCTGCCGACCAGCGATATCCGGCAGTGCTTCGTGGCTCTTTCCGAAGAAAACGGCGGCGTGGGGCTGCTTCGGAAACTCTTCATGTACCGCTTCGCCCGCGGCAGGGGATTGCGCGGCATGACGTTTGGGAATTTATTCATGGCGGCTCTGTCTGATATTTTGGGCTCCCAAGCCGAGGCTATCCGCCAAACCGGCCGGGTGCTGCGCATTCGGGGCACCGTCATACCCGTGTCGTTTACCGATACGAACCTCTTAGCTACCTACGAGGACGGACAGGTCATCGCCGAGGAACACCTCATTGATGAACCGCGCCACGATGGTAAATTGAAAATCGTCGATGTGCGTCTTCACCCCAAGGCGTCTGCCAATCCCGAGGCAACCCGCGCCATCCGGGAGGCGGATCTTGTGGTTCTGGGCCCGGGGGATATGTACACCAGTCTGGTGCCCAACCTGCTGGTTGACGGCATATCTGCTGCGCTCGCGCGGGCCCGCGCTACCATTGTATACGTCGTCAATCTGATGACGAAATACGGGCAAACGTATAACTTTACCGCCTCCGATCACATCCGGACACTGGAGCGTTTCATCGGCAGATCCATCGATTGTGCAATCGTCAATACCGCCGCAATCCCCAAACGGGCGCTTTCCGTCTATGCCAAATATCATGAGCAACCCGTCGTAGATGACCTGCCCAGCCGCGCATATTATGCCGTCGTACGGGCGCCAGTGGCCAGTCCCGTGGAGGTATCGAAGTCGAAAAGTGATCCGCTTGTCCGAAGTCTCATCCGGCACGATAGCGAACGCTTAAGTCAGGTGCTTATCAATATTCTCTAGATAGGAGGGTTTTATGGGTACCATTCTTTTAGTGAGTCACATCGTCATAACCATCGCCCTCATCGCCTGTATACTGCTTCAAAACAGTAAAGGGGGCCTCGGCAGCGCCTGGGGCGGAGGAGAATTCTATCGCACCAAACGGGGAGCGGAAAAGGTTCTGTTTAGCGCCACCATTCTGTTTGCCATTCTCTTTTTCATTACATCGATTGCAAACCTCATCATTCGCACATAAAGGAGGTCAGGGTGTTGCTTGGTCGCGGACGATTCTTCTGGTGGCTCATATCCGAACTGAGCCGTAAGTATTGGAAAGCAATTGCTGCCGGGTGCCTACTGGGAATTAGTCTTGCGTTTTTAGCAGCGCGCGCCCAACCGTTGGCATTTTTTCGTGCGTCCGTTCGTGTTGAGCGCATCGGCATCGTCGGGGAATTTACTCCCACCACGCTGCCTGAGGAAATTCAGCGCCGCGTCAGCATCGGGCTTACCCGGCTCACCGCTGACGGATCCGCCGCGGCGGCGGTGGCGACCAGATGGGAAGCGACGGACTCGGGCAAAACGTATGTCTTTCACCTGAATCCTGAGACTGCCTGGCATGATGGGAAAAAACTTACCGCTTCCGACATTAACTATAACATACGCGACGTCACGTTCACTCCGGTTGACGAAACAACCCTTCGCGTCCAGCTTCCGGCTGCGTACGGTCCGTTTGAAACCGTCGTATCCAAGCCCTTGTTCCGAAGAGGCCTCATCGGTGTGGGAGACTATCGCGTTGCCGCAATTCGGCTCAAAGGGGACGCCGTAGAATATCTCAAGCTTGTCCCCGTTGGCAAGCAAGAGGGACCCGCGTATGAATTCCGGTTCTACCACACGGAAGCCGCAGCCATCCTCGCCTATAAATTAGGAGATGTGGATGTGCTGGAGGGTGTGAGCTCCAAGGATCCGCTTCTTCAATGGGGCACCCCGCAGGTGGACCAGCACGTTTCGTACCGGCGCATCGTCGGCGTATTTTTTAACATGCGGGACACGATCCTTAAAGAAAAACTCCTGCGCCAGGCACTGGCATACAGCATACCGCGGCAGCGGGAGGAACAGGCTATTTCTCCCATAAGCAAAACGTCGTGGGCCTACACCGATAGCGTGCGCATCTATGATGAGGATGTTCCCCGAGCAAAAAAATTGTTCGAGAGCAGCCTCGTGGCCACAACTTCTTCCGTCACCATCACGACATTTCCTTCGTATGTCGATCTGGCCCAGGTCATTGCCGGCCGCTGGTCAGCCCTCGGACTCTCCACCGCTGTCCGCGTCGAGCGCACCATCCCCTCCGACTACCAGGTCATCGTCACTGCCATAGATATCCCGCCGGATCCGGATCAGTACGCATTTTGGCACTCAACCCAGGCATCGGCCAAAACCAACATCACCGGCTATGCAAATGCAAAAATCGATAAACTTCTGGAAGACGCACGCCAGGAAGGGGACCGGGAAAAAAGAAAAAACCTGTATGTGGATTTTCAAAAACGGCTCATGGAGGATGTGCCCGCGGTGTTTCTTTACTACCCCATAACCTACACCATCCGCCGGCATCCCGAGCGGTGATCACTCGTACCGCAATGCTTCAATGGGCGAGAGTTTTGCAGCTTTCTGCGCAGGATACCATCCGAAAAGAATTCCGATGCCCCCGGATACGACGATTGCCAGCATAACCGCGGCGGGGGAGACGGTGAAGGGCAAATGAATAACCAGTGCGATGGTAAAGGACAGCGCAATTCCCAACAGCATGCCCAAAATTCCTCCCACGACGGTCAGCAGAACGGATTCAATTAAAAATTGACTAACGATCACGCGCGGTGTTGCACCGAGTGCCTTGCGAAGGCCGATTTCCCGCGTGCGCTCAATCACGGTCACAAGCATGATGTTCATGATGCCGATGCCTCCGACCAAAAGCGAAATGGCCGCAATGCCCGACAAGAGTGCGGTAAACGTGCCGGTGATCTGTGCGGCAGCTCCCAAAATATCCTGTTGCGAAAAAATAGAGAAATCTGCATTTTGCGCATTCTGTATTTTGTGACGCGACAAGAGGAGGTAGCCGATTTCGGTTCGTATGCCCTCCATCTCTTCCTTCTTCGTCACCTCCACCGAAATTGACCCGACGTACGAGACCCCAAACAGTTGTTTTTGGGCCGTGGATAACGGCACGAACACCGTGTCATCCTGGTTCCCGCCGAATCCGGAACCTCCTTTGGCAACGGTCGTTCCGATCACTTTGAAACTCGTTTTGTTAATGCGCACCGATGCTCCGACCGGATGTGCTCCTTCACCGAAAAGATCCGTGACCACCGTGGGTCCCAACACGGCGACTTTCGACTGCGCCGTGAGGTCCGATTGGGAAATAAATGCTCCGCTAGTTAGTTCCACTTTTCGGATACTCTGGTAATTGGGCATGACGCCCACTACCTGGGTGTTGGTCGTGCGCTTTCCGGTCACCACCGCCGCCCGGCGCAGAAGCTCCGCCGACACGTTCGTTACGCCCCGGCCTGCGAGTGTATCCCGGATTGCCAACGCATCTTCAAGTGTGAGGGTGGTGGCGGTACCCGACGCACTGCGGAAATCACCCGGACGGAACGCGCCGGGAATGACGGTCAGAAGATTGGACCCGAGCGACTGAATCTGCGCCTCCACCGACACCTGGCCTGCCTGACCCAATGAGACGAGGGTGATCACTGCGGCAATACCGATGATGATGCCCAGTGTCGCCAGCGCCGTGCGCATTTTATTCGCCGCCAGTGCTTCCAGTGCCGAGCCAACAAGCTCTCTGTATTCCATAGTTAATGAATTTTTGTATCTCCCACAATCTTCCCGTCTTTCAGGTGGATGATGCGTTTGGCGTGGCTGGCAATATACGCTTCATGGGTAATCATGACGATGGTATGCCCCTGGGCATTGAGTTTCTGAAAAATTGCGATAATCTCCTCTCCCTGCTGTGTGGAGAGGTTGCCGGTCGGCTCGTCGGCAAGCAGGATCGACGGGTTCATTGCAAGGGCGCGGGCGATGGCGACCCGCTGCTGCTGGCCGCCGGAAAGCTCATTGGATTTGTGATGCATGCGGTCACCCAGACCCACATCAGCAAGCAGTTTTGCGGCCAAAGGAACCCGTTTCTCCTTTGAAACGCCCCCGTAGATCATGGGAAGCATCACGTTTGCCAGAGCAGTCGTTCGGGGAAGCAGGTTATACGCCTGAAACACAAAGCCGATGTTTTTATTTCTGATTTTGGCCAGTTCCTCTTCCGTGCATGTTCTGATTTCCTTTCCGCCGATCGTGTACGTTCCGCTGGTAGGGACATCCAGTGCGCCTAAGATGTGCATCAGGGTTGACTTGCCCGAGCCGGAAGGACCCATGATGGCGACAAACTCTCCGTCGCTAACATCAAAGGAAACATCGGCAAGCGCAGTCGTCTGTACGAGATCTTTATCGTATACTTTGGATATATGGGCGACGTGGATCATGGTAAGCTGGTTATCGGCCGGTGCGCATGGTACCACCGCCAAACCCACCGAAACGAACGCCAAATGGAGAAGACGTGCTCGTGGAGCTTGCCGAACCGTTTTCGCCCGTCACCACCGTATCTCCTTCACTGATCCCGGAGATAATTTCCGTCTGCGTATCGGATGTCAAGCCCGTCTCCACGGGTACCTCCTCAGCGCTGGCGCGCACCAGGACTCGAACCGTTGACTGGCTGCCTTGCTGGCGGATGGCCGCAGAGGGAACGACCAGAACACTCTCTTTGGTCGCGGTTATAATCGTAGCGCTCACGGACATGTTGGGCACGAGTTGCTCGGGTGCCGC
>CAYIWI010000001.1:36134-49880 GCA_964367065.1 uncultured Gammaproteobacteria bacterium | reverse complement strand
ATTGAAGAAGATCCCAGCCGCATGCGGCCGTCCGATGTGCCGATTTTGATCGGCGATAACTCCAAATTTGTCGCGAAAACCGGCTGGCATGCAGAAATTCCGTTTGAGAAAACTATGGAGGACCTTCTCAATTACTGGCGGGAACGGGTCTAAACAACGCATGAAAGCTGTTATCATCCTGCCTACGTATAATGAGCGGGAAAACATCGTTGCAATGCTCACTCAACTGACCCGCGTTACCCGCACGATTGCCGGTTTTTCTTTTGTTTTTTTGGTGGCAGATGATGCTTCTCCTGACGGCACTGCCGGGATAGTAGAAGCGTATAAAGGCAATCGGGGCGATATCGTTATTGTCAGCGGGAAAAAAGAGGGATTGGGTAAGGCGTTGCTGCGTGGAATGATGTATGCCGTGAACGTTCTTGGGTGCGATGTGATTGCACAAATAGACGCAGATTTATCCCACGATCCAGAGGCGCTTCCAAAATTTTTTGAGAAGATAAGGCAGGGACATGACTTCGTGGTCGGTAGCCGCTATATCCCGGGAGGATCGATTCCGGAGAATTGGGGGATACACCGAAAAATTTACAGCGTGGTGGGGAATGCAATCGTCCGGTTGGGTTTGGGTGTGACCAAGATTCATGATTGGACCGGGGGGTATCGTGCGTATCACAAAAAATATGTAGCGCTTCTAAAAGATGAAGTTCGGCCGTATAGCGGATATGTATTCCAGATTGCGTTTTTACATAAGGCAATCAGACTGGGGGCCAGTGTTGCCGAGGTGCCGATACATTTTACCGACCGTCGGTTTGGTCATTCCAAAATAGCCCCTTCCGAATATATCCGCAACGTACTTCTTTATGTAGCGAGGGAGCGCTTCGGGTCTATTGTGAGGGGACAGTTCGGAAAATTTTTGGTCGTGGGGACGATTGGATTGATTATTAACACGATCGTGCTGGAAGTTTTGGTAGCTATTGGGGCGCATCCCGTTGCAGGAAGCGCAGTGGGCGCGGAAGGAGCGATCATTTCCAACTTTTTCCTCAACAACGCATGGACGTTTGGACACAAAAAGATTAAAGCAAGGAACATACTCTCGAAATTTTTTCAATTTAACGGAACATCGTTGGGGGCACTCCTCATTCAATCGGGAACCGTTGCGATCGGAACGTTTTTGTTCGGTGTGGGCGTCTACCGATGGTTTTATCTGTTGGGCGTCTCAGCCGGATTAATCTGGAATTATAGCATGTACTCACGCGTCATTTGGAAATAATGAAAAAATTTTTTACAAAACATCAGAGATGGTTTGTTTGGTTTGGTTTGTTGATCATATTGCTTGTGGGCGCATACCTACGGCTTTATAAAATCTCCCAATATATGACGTTTTTGGGAGATGAGGGAAGGGATATGCTGGTCGTCAAGCGGATGATCGTAGATCATAAGCTTACCCTGTTGGGGCCTACGGCGTCCGTGGGAGGATTTTTTTTAGGCCCCATTTACTATTATTTTATGCTCCCGTTTCTCTGGGCTTGGAATTTAGACCCGACGGGTCCGGCGGTTATGGTCGCGCTGTTTGGCATTGCAACGATATACATAGTATTTCGTGCAGGAAAAGACATGTTTCATCCCGTCACCGGACTCATTGCCGCAGGTCTTTATGCCCTTTCACCGGTGGTGATTGCGTATTCCCGATCATCTTGGAATCCTAATCTTGTTCCGTTTTTTTCGCTTCTTACGGTATATCTTCTTTGGCGAATAGTACGGTATGAGCGGTGGGGAGAACTTTTTTGGGTGGGAGTCTTTTTGGGGATCGGATTGCAATTACATTATCTTTTTCTTTTTTTGATTGTGCTTACCGTTGTTTGGTGTTTGCAGTACGGCCGGTGGCGGAAGCTGGTTGGTTATTATGTTCTTGGTCTTGCCGGATTTCTCGTGGGATATGGCCCGTTTTTGGCATTTGAGTTGCGGCACGGATTTCCCAACACACAATCCGTTATTCGGTTTTTATCGGAGGGAAAAGATACGGGTTTTTCTGTTGCCCGCTTCTTTGGTAACATTCATGATGTCGCATTCCGGCTTTACGGAAGACTATTATTTCGGTTCCCGCAGCCAGAGCTTTGGTCCGTCACGGCTCTTTGGCAAAAAATTATATGGGCAGGTACCACCTACGGAGCGCTCTTTGGGTCTCTGGGAATACTGCTGCGGGAAGCGATGAAGGGAGACAAAAAACAGCATCTTGCGCCGCGTCTTCTGCTGTATTGGTTTATCGTTTTGATTTTTCTTTTCGGCATGTATAAGCGGGCGATCTACGATTACTACTTCGGCATATTTTTTGCCTTACCATTTCTTGGCGCCGGTTTTTTGTTGTCAAGCATGGTGGCGAGGCGGGTATGGAAGATAGCGGCGGTCGGTGCATTGGCAGGATTGGTCTATGTTAATTGGCAGGGACGGCCGTTTGTATATCCGCCGAACGATCAGTTAGGACAGGCAAAGGCCATTGCCGGCGAAGCGCTTGCAAAAACCGGTGGAAAACCCTTTAATTTCGCTCTTATCACCGGACAGAATTCCGACCATGCGTACCGTTATTTTTTTGAAATTTGGGGTAACCGCCCGGTGACGATCCAAAATGAAGCCGTTGATCCCCAACGCGCCACGGTGACGGATCAGCTCATTGTTATCTGTGAGATCTCGCCGTGCAAACCCCTCGGTCATCCATTGTGGGAAGTTGCGGGTTTTGGAAGGGCACAAATCGTCGGGGAGTGGGATGTTTCTTTTGTCAAAATTATGAGACTGGTGCATTGGAAGGAAGGCAGGTCATGAAGCAGCCATTTCTCTCGGTTGTTATCCCTGCCTATAATGAAGAAACGAATATCCGTTTAGGTGCGTTGGATCGCGTATCCCGCTATCTTGAGCATGTTGCGTATTCATGGGAAGTTATCATGGTTGATGACGGGTCGACGGATGCAACCAGGCGATTGTTGGACGAATTCCGATCGAATAGAGGATTTACTGTCATCGAAAATCCACACCAGGGGAAGGCGGCAACGGTGATTACCGGCATGCTTGCCGCCCGGGGCGACATCGTACTCTTTACCGATTTGGATCAGGCAGCACCGATCCGTGAAGTGGAGAAACTTTTGCCATGGTTTGAGAAAGGGTATGATGTGGTTATCGGCTCGCGCAGTGGCAGGAGAGAAGGTGCTCCGATTCTCCGGCTTCTTATGGCCCGCGGATTTATGATACTCCGGACGATCGTGCTGGGCTTGGGGGGCATTCGTGATACTCAATGCGGCTTTAAGGCGTTTCGTCGGGATATTGCGCGCGACATTTTTGGAAGGCTCAAACTGTATGGAACAGGACACAGAGTAAGCGGTTCGATGGTGACAGCGGGATTTGATATAGAGGTTCTCTTTTTGGCTCGCATTCTGGGGTATCGCATGAAGGAAGTGCCCATCGAATGGCATTATGTGGAAACGCGCCGTGTCAATCCGCTGAAAGACTCCTGGCAGGCATTCTTGGATATTCTTAACATAAGACTGAATGCATGGCGCGGATGGTACGGATAACCATGAAACATGAAGAGGGGAAACTTTCATTTTTGTTGGTTTTTTATGCGGTTGTCTCACTTGCGCTTTTTTTGTATTCCTACACGCAGGTGGACCTTAATCTCACGCTTTCGCGCATAAATATCTGGCAGACGATCCAGAGATCCTTCCAGTACATCGGATATTGGGAGCGCCCTCTCTCCACCGGTCTCTATCTAGCCATTCTCCTGGCATTATTTGGGCTTTATGGGGTAACTCTTGCACTGATTTCCAGAAGAACTCTTGGTGAACAAGCGCTTTGGAAAATAGTTGCCGTCGTCAGCGGTATCCTTCTGTTGTCTTATCCGGCATTTTCGGCGGACATGTTTAACTATATGTTTACGGCAAAGACGGTTGTGGTGTATCACAAAAATCCCTACGCGGTTCTCCCCATCCAGTTTTCCGGCGTGGAACCGTGGCTCACGTTCATGCGCTGGATCCATTTACCCAGCGCTTATACGCCCGTCTGGATTGGCCTCACATTGCCTTTCTACGTGTTCGGTTTTGGTTATTTTCTTCTGGTTCTCTGGAATATGAAACTGTTGGTTGCCGGGTTTTATCTTGCGAGTGTTTGGTTGGTGGGAAAAATTCTGGCGCAGTTTGGCGACGAGCGAAAAGTATTGGGAATGGCGATTCTGGCACTTAACCCGCTCATCGTCATAGAAAGTCTGGTCAGCGCTCACAACGATATAGCCATGATGGCCCTGGGGCTTGCAGCATGCTACGTGTTTCTTTTAAAGAAGCGCATGCTGTCGTGGATCCTTCTTTCGCTCTCGGCGGCCGTGAAGCTTATGACCGTGTTTCTTCTGCCGGTATTTTTTGCCGGGTGGAAACGCGGATGGGCGCTGACGGCCATGATCATAGGCCTCGTTCTGGTACTCCTGCGGCCCGGACGGGAATTCTTACCGTGGTATTTTGTCTGGGTCATGCCGTTTGTGGCGCTCATTCCTGACAGGCCGCTTGTGACCGTCGCAGCTGCGGGTATGTCTCTCGGACTCCTCCTGCGCTATGCGCCGTATCTTTACTTTGGCGACTGGAATCCGCCGGTGCCGACGATTATCTGGTGGGCAAACGTGGCGACACCGCTCGTTTTTGTGGTTTCTTTCATACTCTTCACATTGCTTCGATCTCACGGCGCCAAAGCCGGAAATGCGGTATAATGATGCTCATATGAGCAAGGCCAGCACGCGATGGTTTACGGTGGTGTTGATTTCTCTTCTCTTGGTAGGTTTTTATTTCTTCACTCGCCTGACGAATTTAACGAATCTTCCGATTTTTACCGATGAGGCAATTTACATCCGGTGGGCGCAGATAGGCAGTCGTGATGCTGCGTGGCGCTTTATTTCGCTGGTAGACGGCAAACAGCCGTTGTTTACCTGGCTTGCGATGGTATCGGTGCGGCTATTTCCCGATCCGCTGTTTGCCGGTCGGTTTGTTTCTGTGATTGCAGGACTGGGAACTTTGGTAGGAATTTGGTTGCTGTCGTTTGCGTTATTTCGGAACCTCCGTATAGCATTCTTGACCGCTGGGCTGTATGTCCTTTCTCCATTTAGCCTTATGTATGACCGGATGGCGCTGTATGACAGCCTGGTTGCGACATTTTCGGTATGGAACCTCTTCCTGGCAATTCTTCTGGTTCGAAGATTACGGCTCGATATAGCTCTCATCCTCGGTATGACGCTTGGGTTGGGGATGCTCAATAAAACCTCAGGATTTTTAAGTTTGTATCTTCTGCCCACCACGCTTCTTCTGCTTGATTGGCACGAATACGGAAGAGTACGCCGCTTGATACGTTGGATTGGACTTGCGGCGGTGGCAGCGCTTCTTTCCCAACTTGCCTACAGTGTGCTTCGACTCTCGCCGCTGTTTCATATGGTTTCGCAAAAAGATGCGGTATTTGTGTATCCTTTCCGCGAATGGTTTGCCCACCCGATACTCTTTTTTACCGGCAATATCAAAGGATTGTTTGATTGGGCGGCAAGTTACTTGACGCGACCAATATTTTTACTCGCCGTGATACCTCTTTTTACGTTATGGCACAAGGGGAAAGAAAAATTACTCCTTTACGCCTGGTGGCTTGCACCATTTGTCGCTTTGGCACTGTTTGGAAGAGTCTTGTACCCGAGATTTATTTTATTCATGGTCATGCCGCTTTTTATTCTTATCGCTGTTTCCTTTGATTGGATTATCGGCAGAATAAAGGGGACCATCCTTGCGTTTGTGTGCCTTTTTCTTTTGTATGGAACTATATCTACCAGCTATTTTATTATCACTAATCCGCTCTATGCCCTGATTCCTCGATCGGATAAAGGTCAGTATATAGATGATTGGCCCGCGGGGTGGGGAGTTAGAGAAGTTAACGAATTTTTGTTGGAACAATCAAAGAGCGGGAAAGTGAGTGTATTTACCGAAGGCACGTTTGGGCTTCTTCCGTACGCCATTGAGATATATCTTGTAGATCATCCAAATATCGAGATCCGGGGGATTTGGCCGTTGCCGGAAGAAATGCCGGAAGAAATGCTGTCTCGGGCCCGCGACCACCCGACGCTTCTCGTCCTCAATCAGTCGCAGGTGGTCCCGGCTAAGTGGCCGCTTGAGCTCATCGCGGAGTACCAAAAAGGAAACAGAAAAGATAGAAAACTGCGACTGTTTCGCGTCATTGTCCCGATCGCAAAAGCGCCTATCAAGAAATGAACAGTTCTCTGCTGCGTATGAAATTAAAAGGACGGATCTCCGCGATAGGAGTTCTCGCGATACTCCTTTTGGTTGCTCTCTATATTCTGTGGCCGCTCACCAAGCGGGGATTTTTTGTTTCGGATGACGGCGAATGGATGATTATCAGACTGTCAGCGTTCTATCAGAGCTTTCGTGACGGACAATTTCCGGTGCGTTTTTTGGATCGACTAAACTACGGCTATGGCTATCCGGTAGCAAATTTTCTTTATCCGGGATTTTTGTACATTGGATCGCTCATTCATCTCGTCGGATTTTCGTTTGTCGATAGCGTCAAGCTCATACTCGGGGGGTCTGTTGTCGGATCTGCCTTCCTTATTTTTTATTGGCTGCGCAGCAGGTTTACGGTAGCCGCGAGCTTCTTGGGTGCGTTAAGTTTTCTTTTTGCGCCGTATGTAATATTTGATCTTTATGGCCGCGGATCGGTTGGAGAGGTGCTCGCGTTTTTGGCTCTGGCTTTTTGCCTTTACAGCATTGATCGGTCCGTTCGATGGATGTTTCCCTTTGCTGTGGGACTGTTAGTAATAAGCCACAATTCCCTTGCGTTGATTTTTTCCGTTTTTTTGTGTCTGTATCTTTTTGTTCAAAAAAAGCGGGACTATTGGATGCCGTATGTTCTTGGCTTTGGTATGACTGCATTTTTCTGGATACCGGCGCTTGTGGAACGGCGGTTTGTATTATTTGATACGGAAACGATTGCCCATTCTGCTTCTTATTTTATTGAGAACAGGAAATTATTTTTGGTAAATGGCGTTCCACTTCTGGCGGGTGTATTGATCATCGTCAACAGAGCATTACGTAAGAAGCCTCTGGTATTGTTTTTTCTGGCAGCTTTTGCCGTAGGCGCGCTTCTTTCCACGTCGCTCACGACGCCCGTTTGGAATATCCGTTGGATGGGTACGTTCATTCAGTTCCCATACCGCTTTCTTTCGCTCGCGGTTTTTGCCGGTTCCTGGCTGGTAGCGCGTCTGGTGGATCGCACTTCTGCGGTAAAGATGGCGGGATTAACATTGGTTTTTTTCGCGATGTGGATGATCCCATTTTGGCAGATAACCCGCGGTATCGTATGGGTAGAGCGCGAAGTGGGATATTATACTACCAACGAAGCCACAACGACGGTGGCCGATGAATATTTACCCCGTTGGGTGAGAGAAAGGCCAAAGAGTCGTGCAGCAAAAAAGCTGGAATTTATCGAAGGAAAAGGTGTAGTCAATCTGCAAAGCATTTCAACCCGGCGCATTGAGGCAGCCATTGAGGCAACGGAGCAGAGTATTCTTCGGATGAATACTATTTATTATCCCGGTTGGGGAGCAGAGCTCAACGGTTTTCCGGCGCCTATAAGTTATAGAAATCCGAAGGGTGCGATCACGATCGGGGTGCCTGCCGGTTCACATAGGTTGATCGTCGAGTTCCGGGAGACACCGTTACGATTGTTGGCGGATGTTTTGTCAGCCGTCAGCATGATTATTGCATTTTCACTTGCAGGGGTAGAGTTGAAAAAACGCCTGCCAGGAGGTGTACGGTGAGACGGCACGTCATACCTATTATTCTTATCCTGATTTTTTCGTGGTGGAGTATCGAATATCTTTTCCAAAAAGGATTTTTCCCGATGCATGACGATACGCAGGTTGCCCGTGTGATAGTAATGGGGAAGGCTCTGCGCAATGGACAATTTCCTGTTCGCTGGGTGTCGGATTTGGGATACGGTTACGGGTATCCGATTTTTAATTTTTACGGTCCGCTCCCGTATTATGTTGGAGGATTTTTATATATGTGGGGAGTGCCTGCTCTTATTGCGACCAAATTTGTGTTTGTCGTCGGCGCCATTTTGGCAGGAATTACGATGTATGTATTGGCGGGAGAAGTGATGGGTGCCGCCGCAGGTGTGGTTTCTGCAATTGCTTTTGTGTATGCGCCCTATCACGCGGTGCAGATATTCGTCCGTGGGGCAGTAGGGGAATTGTGGGCGATGGCATTTCTTCCTTTGGTTGTCTGGGGGATGATGACGATAAAAGAATCTCCCCGTCGCAGATCCGCAGTTTTTTGGGGCGGTATCGGACTTACCGGTGTTATTCTTTCCCACACGATTTTTGGCTACGTGACAGTAGCATTTTATTTGGTTGGTCTCGTGCTGTATTGTCTTATTCTTTTATTCCGAAAACAATTTCACGTATCACGTATCACGTATCACGTATCACTTTTTGCTATTGCGTTCGGTCTCTCCGCCTTTTTTTGGCTTCCGGCTCTCGCCGAAATGAGATGGACCAGCGTTTCCGCCCAGATCGGGCCCACGGCAAATTTCCGTGACCATTTTGTGTGTCTTTCACAGTTATGGAATGCTCAGTGGGGATTTGGAGGATCGATCAAAGGCTGCGTGGACGGTATGTCGTTTAAGCTTGGGAAGCTGCATATATTTTTGGCTCTGACAGGGATACTTGCATGGTGGATAAAACGCAAAGTGATGTCAAAAAAGACTCGCTCTGTATTGATTGCATTGGGAATAACACTCGGAGCAATATTTTTCATGCTTCCGTTTTCGCAGTTGCTTTGGAGTATTGTGCCACTTTTTTCCTATATTCAGTATCCCTGGCGGTTTTTATCGTATGCGGTGTTGGGTCTGTCGATGCTAGGCGGAACAGTGATGATGCTCACAGACCGCAAGATCATTCAGTGGCTGATGGTCGGAATCATCCTTATCGCAATGGTAGCGGTAAACGCGAAGTGGTTTCGCGGTCAGTATCGCGTTGATCGTCCGGCGAGCGCGTATGAAGACAGTGAGGAGCTGCGTTTTCGGGTATCGAACATATCAGATGAATACTTGCCGTCAAGCATTCCCCGGCCGAAACTCCCATCAGAAGTGGTCTTCGACAGCGTGCCGGCGACCGTTGATTATACCGTGGAAACAGATGTGGATACAGAAACGTATTTCCGGTTCGTGGTTACCAGCAGAAAAGATGCAGAGGTCACCATCCGTCGCGCCTATTTCCCCGGTTGGACATTTTTTGTGAACGGAAAGGCCACCAACCCATCGATTGTTGACGGATTACCGCACATCCCGATTTCGACGGGTGACTCCATTATCGAAATGCACTTTTTCAGTACGCCGGTTCGCATAATTGGTAATCTCATCAGCGTGATTACCCTCGGGACCGTTCTTTTTATTTATGGAAAAAAACAGACAAAAACCTTCGCTTAATATCGTTATACCCGTGTATAACGAAGAAGAAGACTTAGAAAAGGGAGTCGTGAAATTGCACGATTACCTCGATACGCACCTGACGGATTTTGCATGGGAAATTACCATTGTCGATAATGCATCAACCGACCGGACAACGGATATGGCAAAGGCTCTCTGCCGAAAATATGCACATGTCCGCGCGGAGCGCCTTTCTCAAAAAGGGAGGGGAAGAGCGGTAAAGTATGCATGGGAGAAAAGTGCGGCGGACTACGTTGCGTATATGGATATTGATCTTTCTACGGACCTCAAGCACTTTCCGATGCTCGTGAATCGCTTGCGTGACGGATATGATATTGCCATCGGATCGCGCAACGCAAAAGGCGCACGCGTCTATGGGAGGAATATTCTCCGGACGATTACTTCAAAGGCCTATATATTTTTGATTAAATGCGTCTTTTTTGTTCATTTTACCGATGCACAATGCGGATTTAAGGCTATGACACGGAGAGCTGTTGGCAAACTTTTGCCCCACGTGCTGGACGATGACTGGTTTTTTGATACGGAGATCTTGATACTTGCAGAAAAAAAAGGGTTGGCGATTTTTGAAGAGCCGGTGACGTGGGTAGACAATCCGGGATCTACCGTGCGCGTATGGAAAACTGCGTTAGGGGATCTGATGGGACTTATTCGGTTAGCCATTACCCGTCCCTGGAAAACCATATGAATGAAGCGGACATTGCGATTATCAAAAAAAAATCCCTTTCGGGCATTGTCGCTTTAACGTCCCGGACATTTGTGTTGCAGCTAGTTGCGTTTGGGGCAACGTTTCTTCTGACGATTTTTTTGACCCCGTCGATCTTTGGAATTTTTTATGTCGTATCGGCAATTATTTCCTTTTTGGGTTATTTTTCTGATATCGGACTGGCCGCGGCGCTGATTCAAAAAAAAGAAGAACTCACCGACGAAGATTTGGCAACCACATTTTCTATTCAGCAGATATTGATTGGCATCATGGTGATCGTTTCACTGTTTTTTTCGTCGGCGGTAGCACAGTTTTATCGCCTCGACAGCTCCGGCATATGGCTCTTTCGAGCACTCGTTATTTCTTTTTTTCTGTCATCGCTGAAAACGATTCCCTCGGTCATATTGGAACGGAAACTTGATTTTCAAAAACTCGTGGTTCCGCAGATTGCGGAAACCATTGGGTTTTATGCAGTTGCTGTGGTATTGGCATGGCAAGGATTAGGAGTAACGAGTTTTACTTGGGCGGTGCTTGTGCGTGGCGTTATGGGGTTAATCGTGATGTATATCGTTTGCCCTTGGCGCATATCGCTTGGCATCTCGCCGACAGTAGCGAAGCGACTGATCAAATTCGGCTTACCGTTCCAGACAAATTCGCTTTTGGCACTGGTAAAAGACGACCTGCTGACTGTTTTTTTGGGCAAGATGCTGCCGTTTGCTGAAATAGGGTATATCGGATGGGCAAAAAAATGGGCGGAGGTACCGCTTCGGTTGCTTATGGATAGCGTGATGCGCGTAACGTTCCCGGCGTTTTCCAGGATTCAGCAGTCCAAAGAAGCACTTGGCAGGGCGATAGAAAAAACGCTTTTTGGACTTTCGCTAACCATATTTCCCATCTCGACGGCGTTGTTATTTTTTGTGCTCCCGCTCATACATGTTGTCCCTCGATACGGGAAATGGGAACCGGCAGTTTTTTCGTTTTATCTGTTTACTATTGCTTCCGCAGTTGCAAGTCTATCGACTCCACTGACGAACGCGCTCAATGCGATCGGAAAAATCAAAATTACGCTCTCGCTCATGGTTTTCTGGACCGCATCCACGTGGGCACTGACGGTTCTTTTTGTCTGGTTATTCGGGTATAACGGTGTGGCGGTTGCACTTTTGATCATTTCCAGTACGTTATGGTTGGTCGTAACACTGGTAAAACGCGTTGCGCCATTTTCCTTCTGGAAAAGCGTAGGATCGGCGCTCATTGGAGCCATAGGTCAGGGGTTGATCTACGGGAGTTTTCTTGCAATTTTTCCTCACGGAATTGCAGGGTATGTGGCGATCGCACTTGCGGGTGCTATACTGTATGGAGGGATTCTCTGGATGCTTGAAGGAGAGCGTATCCGCAAGCTTATCACGAGTTTTCGGGAGGCAAGATGAAGCAGATCAGTGTCGTAATATCGGCGCGTAATGAAGAGGATAAACTTGACCGGTGTCTGGCCTCGGTTGCCTGGGCGGATGAAGTGATTGTCGTTGACAATGAATCAACGGATGCAAGCGTGAGCATCGCCAAGCGCCACAACGCAACCGTGTACCAGAGGCAAAATAATTTAATGCTTAATGTGAACAAAAATTTCGGTTTTGAGAAAGCACAGGGCAGGTGGATATTGTCATTGGATGCGGATGAAGAGGTGACGCCGGAATTAGCAAAGGAGATACAGAAAAAAACCAAGAACTCAGAACTCAGAACTCAGAACTCAAATATTGTAGGGTACTGGATGCCCAGAAAAAACATCATCTTTGGCAAATGGATCCAGCACGGTCTCTGGTGGCCGGATAAACAGCTTCGATTATTTCAACACGGGAAGGGACGATTTCCCTGCGCGCATGTCCATGAATATTTAGAGGTGGACGGCCCTACGGGAGAGCTTCAGGTGCCGTATGTTCATCATAATTACGAAACAATTTCACAATTTATCCGGAAGATGGATACGATTTATACCGAAAGTGAAGTGCAAAAACTTGTGCGGACAAAGTATCAACTCGTATGGTTTGATGCAATACGGTTTCCTGTTTCAGATTTTGTTAAAGTATTTTTTGCTCAAGAAGGCTATAAGGACGGCCTTCATGGACTCGTGCTGGCAATGCTTCAAGCATGCTATTCTTTTGTGGTTTTTGCCAAATTATGGGAACGGAAAAAATTCCAGCAGGAGAACATTTCGCTGAATATGCTTAGTAGTGAAATAAAGAGGAATACGCACGATATTCGATATTGGATGTTCACCGCACACATACGCAATGCACCATCGATGCTTAAAAAAGTGTGGTGGAAGGCACTTCGACGCTATGCCTCTTAAGATTGGATCTATTGTCATCGTGAATTGGAATGGAAAAGCAGATACACTTAATTGCCTCGCGTCGCTTGCCAAACTTACGACTTACGACTTACGACTTACGACCATTGTCGTTGATAATGGATCAACGGATGGTTCAGTTGGCGCAATTCGAAAAAAGTTTCCTCGCGTAGAGGTCGTAGAGACTGGGAAGAATCTTGGGTTCTGCGGAGGCAACAATGTTGGTATTCGTCGCGCACTAGAGGCCGGTGCGGACTTCGTTTGGCTTTTGAATAACGATACGCTTGTTGATTCAGGGGCACTCTCGTTGGCAAATGTTTTTCAAGATACGAAGATCGGCGTTGCAGGATCAAAAATTTATTTTGCAAAAGGACATGAATATCACAAGGATCGATATACGAAGGACGAACAGGGGAACGTGATCTGGTATGCGGGAGGTCTTATTGACTGGGACAACATGTATGCATCGCACCGGGGGGTAGATGAAGTGGATCACGGGCAATTTGATGAGATGGCGGAAACCCCGTTTGTCACCGGTTGTTCCATGATGGTGCAGAGCAAAGTATTTGAGCGCATCGGGTTTTTAGACGAACAATTTTATCTCTATTTAGAAGATGTAGATTTTTGTCTTCGCGCTGCCCGCGCCGGGTTTGCGATTGTCTATGTACCAACGTCTGTCGTGTGGCATATCAACGCCGGATCGTCCGCACCAGGAAGCGAACTTCACCAATACTATCAAACACGCAACCGAATACTTTTAGGCATGCGCTATGCATCGCTTCGGACAAAAATTGCCCTTACCAGGGAAGCAGTTCGACATTTGTGGAAAGGGAAGCCTGTTGTTAGACGTGCCATTATGGACTGGATACTATGTAGATACGGACAAATGTAATAGCAGACTTCAGTCTGCATCATTTATGACACAAATAAGTGCGATTGTCATAGCAAAAAATGAAGAAGATCGGATTGCCCAATGTTTATCGTCTCTCTCATGGACAGGTGAAATCATAGTTATTGATAACGGATCAACAGATAAGACGCGAGAAGTAGTTCTTCGACTCGGCGCGAAGATTATTGAGCAGCCTGCAAAGAATTTTTCATCTTTACGAAACACCGGAAAAGATGCGGCGTCCGGCGAGTGGCTTTTATACGTTGATGCGGATGAGGTAGTTTC
>CAYIWI010000001.1:16092-36034 GCA_964367065.1 uncultured Gammaproteobacteria bacterium | reverse complement strand
GGGTATGAAATTCGAAGAAAGAATTATTACTTAGGCCATCCGTGGCCGGGAGATGAATATATTCTGCGACTGATGCGTAAGAGTGCGCTTATGGAGTGGTATGGAGCGCTTCATGAGACGGCCCGCATGAAGGGTGCAATCGGAAGACTCGATGCGCCGCTCGTTCATAGGACGCACCGGACGCTTGAAGAGATGGTGGCAAAAACCAACACATGGTCCAAAACCGAAGCACGATTGCGGTATGATGCAAACCACCCGCCGGTAGTCTGGTGGCGACTGTTGCGGGTGATGACGACGGCCTTTTGGGATTCGTTTATCTGGCAAGGAGGGTGGAAAGCGGGTACCGTCGGATGGATCGAAAGTATCTACCAGGCATTCAGTATGTTTATTACGTACGCAAAACTTTGGGAAAAACAACAAAGCGACAAAGCAACAAAGTGACTATGAACATAAAAAAATATTGGCCCATATTATTTATAGTTTTTGTTTGGTTTATTTTTGCTTCGCCGTATTTTTTGAAGGGTTTAGTGCCGTTTCCCTCAAAATATCTTGTGACCTTCTTTGCTCCCTGGAGTGCGGAGTACGGCATGCCGGTGAAAAATAACGCCATGCCGGACGTGATTACCCAGATATATCCATGGAAACGATTGACCATTGATACGTGGAGGGAAGGACACGTTCCGCTGTGGAACCCGTATAGTTTTTCTGGCACGGTCCATGCGGGTAATTACCAGACTGCTGTCTTTTCTCCATTCAATCTTTTGTTTTTGTTACTGCCGATGATAGATGCATGGAGCGTACTCGTGCTTTTGCAACCGTTGCTTGCTGGTCTTTTTATGTATGGTTTTTTGCGATCACTGGATCGGTCTTACGAAGCAAGCCTGGTGGGAAGCTTTGCCTTTATGTTTTGCGGATTTATCGTCGTATGGATGGCGTATGCGACGCTTGGATATGCGGCGCTTTGGTTGCCGGTCACGCTTTTTGCGATACACAGTGGCTTTAAGAAGTACTCTTGGTGGAACCTGTGCCTGCTGACGTTGGGATTAGCACTTTCATTTTTCTCCGGACATTTTCAGATTAGTCTTTATGTTGCGGGATTGACGCTGATATATCTTTTGTGGGAAACGGTGAGAACAAAACAGTGGACTCGCGGAGGTCAGCTTTTAGCATTCTATATTTTGGGAATACTTCTTATCACACCTCAAATTCTTCCATCGGTTGAAGCGTTCGGACAATCCGTGCGAAGTACGAGTTTTGGGAAAGGCGAAGTAATTCCATGGCAATATCTCGTGACGTTACTTGCTCCTGATTTTTTCGGTAATCCGGTGACGAGGAATGACTGGTTTGGTCATTATGCGGAATGGGCAGGATTTATCGGTGTAGCGCCGCTTGTTTTTGCTGTAGCCGCTTTTTTGGGGAAAAAGGGCAGTCAAGAATGGTTTTTTGTCATTGCGTCTCTTGGTGCTTTGGCGCTGGCCTTACCAACACCACTCAATGATTTTCTCTATGCCCTTAAGGTGCCGGTTCTCTCAACAAGCGGTGCATCAAGGGCAATCGTCCTTGCGAGCTTCTCATTGGCTGTGCTTGCAAGCTTCGGATTGGATGGGTTGAAGGCCGATTGGAAGGGAAAGGAAAAGAAAACTATTTCGTTGACAGCTATTATTTTTGCTGTTGTCCTGTTATTTATCTGGATAATGCTACGAGCCGGCAATTGGTTATCTGGTGAAAAGTTGACCGTTGCAATACGCAATTTTCTGCTACCATCACTTCTCGTGGGCGGCACGATTGGTTTATCATTTGTCGGTTTTGTCCGGGCACGGGTCATCCGAATGGGCGCGATAGGATTGCTCTTGGTTATCGTTGTGTTTGATATGCTTCGGTTTGCTTCAAAATGGATGCCGTTTGATCCTAAAGAATTTGTATATCCGAAAAGCAAGGTACTTGAGTTTTTGAAACCGAAGGAAATTGGATACTATAGAGTATTCGGAAATATCGGGAATGAAGTGGGAACGATGTTTTCTTTACCATTAATCGAGGGATATGATGCGCTGTATCAGGGTCGATACGGTGAGTTTGTGAACTCGGCTTCGGACGGAAAGTTCCATGGAGCCGGAAGATCGGTCGTACTGGCAGATAAACAGGGGATGTATACGGAGGAAATGTTGCAACTCTTAGGTGTCCGATACGTTGTGCATCGTATCAGCGATGGCCAGAATGTTTGGGCATTTCCTTTTTGGAAGTATCCTTACTACCGATCTGTTTATCGCGATGAACATTTTGAGGTGTTTGAAAATACACAGGCATACTCGCGGACTCTTCTTGCGTCTTCTTACCTCGTTGCCAAATCAGATACCCAGATAGTGGAAACCCTTTGGGGTCGCAATTTTCGCAGGAATTCTACGCTTATTTTAGAACAAGATCCGGAAGTGAAACCCGCAGAAGGAGAGGGTACATCTGCAATTTCCAAATACTCGCCGACGGAAGTTGTAGTAGAAGTAAAAACATCAGCGCCCAAGCTTCTTTTTCTCTCTGATACGTATGAAAAGGGGTGGAAGACGACCCTTGACGGCGTGCCTGTCCCTCTCTATAGGGCAGATTACGCGTTTCGTGCGGTCGGGGTGCCGGCGGGGGAACATATGGTGCGATTTTATTATGATCCGCCGGGTTTTCGATTGGGAGTGCTACTTGCCGGATTTGTTTTGATCGTGCTTGCGGTAGGAAGTGTAAAGAAACTCTATGAAGATAGGCATATATAATCCTTATTTTGACAGCCTTGGAGGGGGCGAGCGGTACTGCTTGACCCTGGCCAGCCATTGGGCCGGTTTACACCATGGCGTCGCAGTTTTTTGGGATGACAAGAATATTCTGAAAAATGCAGAAAACCGGTTTAAGATTGATTTATCGAGGGTAAAAGTTGTTCAGAATATTTTTAGAGGAAGAAATATACTCAAAAAAGCACTTTTATCAAAAAATTATGACCTTATTTTCTTTTTAAGCGATGGGAGTATTCCTCTGACCTTTGCCAAAAAGAATATTCTTCACTTCCAATCACCGTTTCCCTCTGCGGGCGGGAGGAATCTGTGGAATACGGTGAAACTGCAGCGGTTTGGGGCAGTCGTGTGCAATTCCGGTTTTACCAAAAGGCACATAGATAGGGAATTCAACGTTGATGCATCGGTGATTTATCCGCCGGTTGCGGTGAACCAATTCGCTGCCAGTGGGAAACAAAACATAATTCTCTCCGTTGGGAGATTTCATCCGTACAAAAAACAGAAGGAACTGGCAGGATTGTTTCAACAACTGCGCAAGGATTTAGTCGGATGGAGATTGTATCTGGCAGGCGGATTGCTGGAGCAAGACCGGCAATATTTTGAAGAAGTAAAACGTTGCGCAGCAGGATCCGATATTGTTTTGTGGCCGAATGCGTCATTCGAGCGATTACGAGACTTATACGGCAAGGCAACGATTTATTGGCATGGTGCCGGTTACGAACAGAGCGAAGAAAAAACACCCGAGGCGTTGGAACATTTCGGGATTACGACGATCGAGGCTATGGCCTCTGGATGTATTCCGATTGTTTACGATGCGGGAGGGCAACGGGAGATAGTGAAAGACGGGGAAAATGGTCTTCTTTGGAGGACTCCAAAAGAACTTATTGAAAAAACTAAAAAGGTGATTGATGATAAGAAGCTTCAAGAATCGTTTCGAAGAGAGGCAACAAATAGAGCAAAAGATTTTGATGAGAAGCGATTTTGTGAAGCATTTGATCGATTGCTTGAGTCGATGAGAGCTTCCGGTTAATTTGCTACCATGTACCGTTACATGACAGCAACCTGATAAATATGAAATTGAAGGAGATATTTTTTGTGGGGATTTTTGTTGGCGTCGTCGGAATGTTTTTCTACCCGACAATCCTTTCCGGCAAGTTGCCGGTCCCCGCGGATACATTGATCGGCTTATACCATCCTTGGAGAGATTTGTACGCAACTACCAACCCACGCGGTGTGCCGTTTAAGAATTTTCTTATCACGGATCCGATACGACAGCAAATTCCGTGGCGTAAAATCGCTATAGATCAATGGAAGGAAGGGAGTATCCCCAGATGGAATCCATACGCCTTCTCCGGCACTCCGCTTGCGGCAAATGTGCAGACAGCAGTGTTTTATCCGTTTAATATTCTATTTTTCTTGTTTGATTTTCCGGTTGCATGGACTATTCTCATTATTCTAGAGCCGCTGTTTGCAGGTATATTGCTTTTCTTCTACCTTCGTCACCTGCGGTTGGACCCGCTGGCTTGTCTTTTGGGGGCGCTTGCCTGGAGTTTTTCAGGGTTTTCTGTGGCGTGGTTTACCTGGGGCACGATGGTACATGTTGCGCTCTGGTTGCCGCTTGTTCTCTTATCTATCGATACGCTCATCGAGGCGCAAAAATTCCGCAGGAAGATCGTTTGGTTACTCATTCTGGCTTTGGGACTTGCAATGCAGGTATTTGCCGGACATATACAAATTGCGCTGTACTCTCAAGGAATTGCTTTTGCATACGCCGGGTACAGAATATGGCAACTTAAGGGCAAGAGGGGAAAAAGTGCGTTGTGGATAGTACTGGGAATCGGCGTTAGTATTCTTGTTACATCCATCCAATGGCAACCGATGATGAAGTGGGTTTTTGAAAGCGGGCGAATTGCTGAAGGAGAAAACTGGATGCGCGAAGGGTGGTTTATCCCATGGCAGCACCTGGCACAGTTTCTGGCGCCTGACTTTTTTGGCAACCCTACGACGCTCAATTATTGGGGGGTGTGGAATTACGGAGAGTTGGTGGGATACATTGGTATTGTTCCATTGGTATTTTCCCTTATTGCGTTGTTGAACAGAAAAGACAAGGATGGTATTTTTTGGATGTGTATTGCAATCATAGCCCTTCTTTTTGCTCTCCCGACGCCGCTTGCGAAGCTTCCATATCAGATGCGGCTTCCCATTCTTTCATCGCTGCAACCGACGCGACTGATGGTCGTTATAGATTTTTCCCTTGTTATGCTTGCGGCTTATGGGTTTAATAGTTGGTTGGGCAAAAAAGAACGAAGTAATTGGAGCGCAATACTTGTAGTCGGCACGCTATTTGTTGCATTTTGGATTAGCGTGCTGGTACAGGGCGGAGAGAATTTTCAAGTAAGTAGGCGCAATCTCCTATTGCCAACAGGACTCTTTCTTATCAGTGTACTCATGATCTTTCTACCGTCTGTAATAAAGAAAAGCAAAGTGATATATCTTTTGGGAGCTCTCCTCATCGGTATAACAACATTTGATCTTCTGCGTTTCGGATGGAAATTCACGCCGTTTAGTCCACCGGAGTACTTTTTTCCGCAGACTTCAGTGATTGAGTTCTTACAGAAACAAGCGAAACCATTTCGTGTGATGAGCACAGATAAACGTCTTTTGCCGCCGAATGTATCCGCATATTACGGCATAGAAGCACTAGAAGGCTACGATCCCTTGATTTCCGAGCGGTATGAAGAGCTTATGGCGGCAATCGCGCGCGGCAAACCGGATATCGCCCCACCGTTCGGATTTAATCGCATTATTAATCTGGAAAGTGTTGATTCGCCATTGCTGCCGATATTCAATATTCGCTACATTTTGACTCTTGCTGATGTTGAGCGGCCATTTCTTGCAAAAGTTTTTCAAGAAGGAGAAACACGGGTTTATGAATATACACGAGGGTTTCCAAGAGCTTTTTTTGTCAGTGATGTCCGCCGAGCCGGCAATAAACAGCAAGCAATCAATGAATTGTTTGGACAGACGTTTGATCCCGAGAAAGTCGGGATAGTAGAGGAACTCGTTGGCGATAAGGATGCTCCCAACACCACAGAGAAAGGAACTGCGCGCATCGTATTCTACTCATCCGGAGAAGTCGTTATAGAAACGGAAGCATCGGGCGATCGGTTATTAATTGTTTCCGAAAGTTACTCGCCAGACTGGAAGGTCAAAGTAGATGGAATTCGCGGAGTAATAGTTAGAGCAAATTATAATTTTTTGGGCACTCTTGTGCCGAGTGGAGCTCATCGGGTAGAATTCTCCCTATGAAACGGGTTAGTGTAGTAATACCAAACTGGAACGGGAAGCATCTGTTGGAAAAACATCTGCCATCGGTAATCCAAGCAGTAGATGGCGCGCAGATTATTGTGGCAGATGACGGATCAAGCGACGGATCGGTTCAATATCTTCAAGTGAAATTTCGGGATGTCGTGCTTGTTCAAAAGAAAAACCATGAGGGGTTTGCAAGTACAGTCAATGCGGGTGTAACTGCTGCAAGCGGTGATATCGTGGTGCTTTTGAATACTGACGTAGTGCCCGAAGAAAACTTCCTGCAGCCGCTTATTTCTCATTTTATAGACGAGAAGGTATTCGCCGTGAGTTGTATGGATAAAAGTAAAGAAGGCGACTCGGTTGTATTGCGTGGAAGAGGATTAGCGAAGTGGCAACGAGGATTTTTTGTCCATGAGAGGGGAGAAGTTGATGCCACGGATACTGCTTGGGTTTCCGGCGGAAGCGGCGCGTTCCGAAAAAGCATGTGGGTGAGTCTCGGCGGTATGGATCCGCTTTTCAACCCCTTTTATTGGGAAGACATAGATCTTTCATATCGGGCGCGTAAAGCGGGTTACCGGATTCTCTTTGAACCCAAAAGTATCGTGCGGCATTTTCATGAAGAAGGAAAGATTAAACGATCATTTTCTAACATTGCGATAAAAATTGTCGCATATAGAAATCAATTTATTTTTATCTGGAAGAATATTTCGGATGTTAGACTCCTTCTTTCACACGTATTTTGGACGCCGATCCGACTGTTTCAGTCATTACTTACCGGCGATATTTGGATGACGGTGGGTTATTGGGCTGCACTTGTCCGTTTGCCGAAAATTATTGTCTCTCGGATTAAGGCATCTTCCCACTGGAAACGCTCCGATCGTGATCTCCTATGAAATGTTACCTCTGCGACGCTCCGATAAGGTTTAATTTAAAGAAAAACGGGTACGACATTTACCGTTGCGACTCCTGCGGATTGGCACGGACGGATTTGCGTCAACAATACGATACATTTATTGTGGAGCAATACAACAAGGGATACTTTACCGGTGATCTGTCTCGCGGAGCATATATTAACTATAAGGAAGACAAACCGTTTATCGTACGTAACATGAGAAAGTTTTTGTCAGAAATCAAAAAAGTTAAGCCCAATGGGAGGCTGCTTGATGTTGGGTGCGCGATGGGGTTTTTTGTTGAGATAGCCCTTGAGGCGGGGTATGATGCCTACGGGTTTGATCCGTCTTCGTATGCAGTGGAGAATGCAGTGAAACTTAATGGCCACACGCGGATCCGACTGGGGTCCATCGCCTCCGTTTCTTACCCTCCTAAGGCGTTTGATGTGATTACGCTTTTCGATGTATTTGAGCATTTGGGCGATCCGAAAAAAGACCTTCGAAAGCTTTACGGTTTCCTCAAAGATGACGGGATTATCGTTATTGCTACGGGTGACACGGAAAGTTTTATGGCGAAACAGTTGGGGAGACGGTGGACGTTTTATATTCCACCGCAACATCTGTTTTTCTTTAACCGAACCACGCTTACAAAACTTTTGGAAACGGAGCATTTGGAACCTGTTCGATGGTTTCAAATAGGAAAGTGGCTGAGTTTTCGGTATGTTTTGCATCTGGCGCGTACGACAGGAGAAAGTAAGTTGGGAGCATGGCTTTATGATCTAGCAAAAGTGCTGCACGTGGAGAGAATTCCGTTATATTTGCCGCTTCGTGACAATATGGTTGTTATCGCACAAAAGAAAACACATGCCTAAACCCCTTGCACTCGCGTTTATCTTTTTTGTCTTTCTAACCGTACTTATCTTTTGGAAATTTTTCTTTTTCGGACTCATTCCATTTCCAGGCGATTATCTTCGTGCGTGGTATGAGCCTTGGAAAACTGAAACATTCCGCGGTGTAATCGGTGTCGCGCACAAACCGGTCGCAGATGACGTGTTTCGCCACCTGTATCCGCTGCGGATTTTGTCGGTTGATATCCTTAAACAAATGCAATTACCCTTGTGGAATCCTTACAACGGCGCCGGTACACCGCTTCTTGCGATCATGCATCCCGGATATCTCAATCCGTTTGGTGCAGTTTTTTTCTTTCTTCCGCCGACTATCGCATGGGCATTCTTTATGGCCCTACAGCCCTTGATGCTCGGCGTATGCACATATCTTTACATGAGAAAAATGAAACGAAGCCATGCGGCGTCTCTTTTTTCCGCAAGCGTTCTGTTGTTTTCCGGATTTGTAATAGCGAGGATTCTCTATGCAGAATTTATTTATCTTTTGTCTGCATTGTCGATTCTTCTTTTGTTGATCGAGGATGTGTTCATGAACGAGAAAGGTACTTCTTGGATGCTGGTTTCTCCACTGATATTTTTTCTTTTCCTAAGCGGACAACCACACATGATTCTTTATGTTCTCTTGTTTGGTGCCTTTTATGGTGCGTATCGATTCTTTCAGGTAAAACCGGAATATAAGATGAGAAAGAGAATTATTGTTTTTTGTTTACTCGGAATACTCGGTATCGCTATGGCGGCGATACAGTTATTACCAAGTTTTGAATTATTTGCAAACTCAACGATTACCCGCGCCTCTTCGCAATTCATTTTCCAACGCTTTCTATTGCCGCTCACACATCTGATAACCATCGCAATCCCGAATTACTTTGGCAACCAGGCAACGTACAATTGGTGGGGAGCGGGGGATTATATTGAAACGGTTGCATCTGTGGGCCTGATTCCTCTGTTTTTTGCATATATCGCAGGAATGCAAAGGAAGTTGCGAAATGATCCTCGGTGGTTTTTCTTTGGAAGCGCGATTATTACTATACTATTAACCCTTGACTGGTTTGGAACACGGTGGTTGTATTCGCTGCCGATTCCGGTACTTTCCGCAGACGTCCCTTCGCGAATTTTTTCGCTCACCACATTTAGCATTGCAATCCTTGCCGGATACGGATTTGATGCATGGTTTCAAGAAAAAAGAGCCCTTCGGATATCAAAGGTACCATGTTTTCTTGCCGGCGTTGCGTTGATCTTCATGGTTACCGCCGGGTTGGTTATTTTGCGTCTCCCGTGTCCAGTTGCTGAAATTCCAAACTGCCGGATGATCAGTTTGCGCAATACGCTAGTAGAGGTCGCGGTATTTGCCGTACTTATTGCCGCGCTTTATGTTTGGCGAAGAAACAGATTTGTTCCGCTCATACTTGTCGTTGTGTTAGGACTTTATAACAGCAATAAATTCCTTCCGTTTTCGTCGAAGAACACCATTCTTCCGGATAATTCTCTTATTCAAGCACTCAAAGAGAATACTCGTGATGCAAGAGTGTTTGGGATAGGTAGCGCAAATCTTAAGACAAACTTTGCCGCATATTTTCGGATTTACGATCCCAATTACTACGATCCTCTGCACATCAAACGGTATGCGGAGCTTATCTCCTACGCCAACTCCGGTGAGTACCCACTCAAGTTGCTCCGAAGCGATATAGAACTTGTCCATGACGCAGTGAACAATCGTATCCTTGATCTTTTGAGCGTGCGATATTTGATTTATAAAAAATCAGAAGTTCCTACAAAGAATACAAGCAACGTTATTTGGGAAGATGAGCATTGGTATATAGAGAAGCGAAATACCGCATTGCCGCGGGCATATCTTGTTTATGATTTTGAAGTGATCAATGATGATTACGCGTTGTTGCGAAGATTGTTGGATCCAACCCTCAATCCCAAGGATCGCGTGATGCTTGAGCAGCGGCCGAAGGCGCGGTATTCACCAGGGGTTGCAGGAGAGGCAATGATCGAAAAATATGAAGAGCAGCGCGTGGAGATTAGGGCAGTAACGGATAAGCCATCATTATTAGTGCTTACGGACACGTATTATCCGGGGTGGAAAGCGTACATAGATGATACAGAAACTCCGATTTACCGTGCGAATTACACACTTCGGGCGGTTGAGGTGCCGGGAGGCACGCATACGGTACGCTTTGCATACAAGCCAGTGTCCGTTACTGTTGGCGCATGGATAACTATAGGGAGCTTAGCTGTGTATGGATTGATCGTATTGTTGATCACGAAACCGCATGGTACAATGCGGACGAACGTATGAAGAAAGCACTTATTGCCGCTTTCTTACTTTTATTTGCCATATTTTTCATCAATACTTTCCATGAAGAGTATCCGGATGAATATGACAGCCTCGTCGGCGGCCGCTACATAACCCTCGGAAAACTTCCTTATCGGGATTGGTTTCAGCACCATCAGCCGTTTGCCTATGTCGTCGCCGCGGGGATTCAGCTATTTACGGGACAATCATTTGTGCGATTCCGCATAGGTTTTGCCGTACTTCTTTTTGCTTTTCATATCGCGACATATCTGTTGGTCAAAAAACGGACAAAAGAAGCCGATACGGGTTTTTACCTACCGTTCCTTTTCGCTGTTGCCCTCGCCGCTACATACTATTGGGGTCAAATGCTTTTGGCCGATACTCTTGCCGCATACCTTATCATCCCGGGCTATGCACTGCTTCTTCTCAAGAGTTACAGCGGGGAGCGGTTTGACCGGAAGGATCTCCTTATCGTCAGTTTATCGACTTTTTTTACCTGGTTTACTTCGATGACGTTTACGTATGTCATTATCGGATTGAATCTCTATGCATGCTATCTGTATTGGAAGAGTGAAGGAAAAAGGGTTGGTTGGCTGCACCTTTTCAAAAACCTCGGAATAGTTTTTTTAACACCATTCATACTGTTTTTTGTCTATCTTCTTATGACCGGAAGTCTCAAGGATTACTACTTTGCCAATATTGTCTATAACCAAAAATACTACATATATAATTATTTGATCCCGGAGGGCGGACGGTTTAACCCGCTCCGGTACGCTGTCATCATTTCCAATTCCTTCATCAACAATTACTTTCCGGCGCTTTGGGGAGTAAAGGATTTTTCGTTTTCTGATCCGATCCAGGTGACGCTGGCAGTCTCCAACGCGGCTCTCTTTATTCTTCTAGTTATAAAACGGCGATTCTCAATGCTGTTTGCATTTCTTATCATGCTGATTTTCTCCCTCGCCCGTAGCAATCCGCAGGCAATCCGCGAAACAGACTACCAGTCTAGCATGTATATCCTTTCCTCAATGTTTAACGGCATATTTGCACTTTTTGCATTTCGAAAGATTCTGGATGAGGAAAAACTTTTTCATTCGACTAAGATGATTGCATCCGTGACATTTATGATCCTTGCTGTGTATTGGTTTTTCAACGGAATATTTCTGTTTATGAAATTCGAGCAAAAGTTTTTTCCCAAGTACATGGGGCAGGCTCCGTTTATCTATGACCATCCGCAGGTTGCGAAGCTTGTTAATCAGATGATGGGAGACAATGATATCGCGTGGATCGGACCCTTTGAATTCAAAGAGTTGTTTTACCTGAAAACAAAGAAGCTTCCCTCCAAATATCATTGGTTCCTCAAACAGGCGGCAGTGTCAAAGATTAAAGACGAGATGGTAGCTGACTTCGAAAAAAGCCGTCCCAAAGTCATTGTATTTAAACGTGCGTATTCGCCATGGGCCGGCAACGCGCCGGAGTTTAACTATTTCTTTACTGATTTCCTTGATAAAAACTACGTCCGGTTGTGCAGCCTGAACGCAACGCTTCCTGATTTCTCCTATGAGTGGACTATGGGAGACCCGCGAAATTTCCAGTTTGCAACCGATATCAATTTTGACAGCAACAAAAAAGAAGAAATCTTCGCTGATCTTGAGCGCCAGGGCCTGCTCAAAAAGGGTGCAAAAAAGCCTTCCACAAACCCACCGTGTATAGAGAAAGAGTAAAATTATTGTGGTGCAAGAATTCGGAAGACGATGGAGGAGTCGCCGCGACGGATGACGGCGAGTTCTTGGGCTTCTTTTACTGGTTTGCAGGTGCCGAAGTTGACGTACAGGATGCCCGATCTTCCGGTGATGACTCCGTTTTGATCTAGTCGCAACGGGCACTCTTCTTGCGAGAATTCATAATTTGCAAATGCAATGCGGTCGTAGTCAGGGAATGAAGAAGCGCGTGTATCTTCCTGAAACTTTGCGGGGTCGTATTTGCCGAAGAAAAGGAAAAAAATGGTGGGTGCCGATTGTCGATCGGTAACCACGGCTTGCTGATATTGCGGCACCAACGCGTTCACTTTTGCTACAAGCTCTTGGTATCCCTCATGGCGGCTCCACGGCCGGTGGATGGGTTGGTGGATGTAGTAGGAGTGGAGGTAGGAGGCGAAGCCGTAAACCAATAACCCAATAACCCAATAACCCAATAAACCAATAAACAAATTTTTCCTTTCTTTAAACCAAGTGTAAATCTTTAAGGCTCCCAAAGCGACGGTTATCGAGAGTGCAGGAAAGATAAGCAATGTTCGTTGGAGGTTGGGGACGTCGTCAAATGCGATGGAACTGCCGATGGGGGCAAGGAAAAGCCAGGCAAGAAGAAGCCAGGAGTAGGGCTTGCGATCTTTGAATAGAGCATAGAGCCCGGCAAGGAACAAAGGAAGCTCTATTAAGTAGAGAAGCCCTTGGTTGGGGATGCGATAGCGATCGGGTAGTCCTTTATCCGTGAATAAAAACGGATAGGAAAAGTGCGAGAAGTAGTTTTGTAATAACAGTTGGCCATAGGCGACTGCTTTATTGTGAAACAATCGGGCGATGATCGTTGATTGGTTGACTACACCGTCCTCCCGAAGCGACTCATCCAGTGTTAGCTGCGTTTCCGTATTAGAAAATATGCTTACGGTGTTGAGTCTAAGCGAAAGCATCGGTGAGCGAAAAATGAGAATAAGCGGGAGGAGGATGGTGAGAAAGAAAAAAATAAAAGGCTTAATGTCGCGACGATGGTATGCCCAAAGGAGTATTGGAATGAATAAGGGAAGAAACGCCCGTGGAGCTTGGTAGATAAAAAGCGTAATACTAAATGACAGAAAGGATCCTAGAAGCAGAATTGTCCGGTTATTTTTGTACCAAAGCAGATAGAGAAGCGTACCAAGGGTGATGAAAAACACGACGATGGTATTTTCCGTTGCAGTACGGGAGAGATTGAGGTGCCAAGGGGAGAGGGCAAGAAGGAGGGAAGCTATTTCGGCAATGCCAAATGATGAATGCCAAATGCCAAATGAATACTTAGTTCTATTAAACACTTGCTTAACTAAAAAGTACGCAATAAGCACTGTGAGTGTGCCAAAAAGGGCGGAGGCGAAGCGGATGGAAAACGCATTGAGACCGAAAGCGGCGATGAATGGAATTGAGGCGTACGAATAGCCCGCCGGGCTATAGAGAAAGGACTTAAGATGAAGCGGATATGGAACACCATTCATGTCTTTGCCTGTTTTCAAAATAGAATACGCGTTGTAACCTAAAAATGCTTCATCGCGGTGAACCCCGATGGGTACATCGCCGAGGCGGTAAAACCGAAGAAAGCCGGCAAAGAAGATGATACACGAGAGGAAAACATATAAATAAGTTTTTTTCATAATGACAACACAAATAATACTATAACAAATCCAAGGGAGAGTAACGAGATTATATTTGCCAGCGTTCGTATCTTTGTTTCCATAAACGCGACGGTTACTGCATGTTTTCCTTGTGGCACGATAAATGTGATGAGGCCGCGGTGGCTGGGGTTTTGGAACTGTATGGGCGTTTCTTTTTCACCCACAAAGACTTTCCAGCCCGGGAAATACGTCGTGTTATCCAAAACAGTAATTTCAGTATTGGCTGTGGACGTGAATGTATGGCGTGCGGTTTTTCTTGCAACATTTTCAATTGTTCCGGATCCGGCTATGATCTGGAACCGTTCGGAGGGAAGCGCTGAAGCATCACCGGCAGTCCAACGGGTAGTTGCCTCTCCGTGGAGCGCGGTTGTTCCGTTATGAGCAAATGCAGTTTCATCCGTGACAATAATTGGTTTGGAAAATTTTGCATACGGGATACTTGTTGCGATAATAAGGATGGTGATAAAAGTCGTAAACCAACGGTTATTGATATGTTTAAGGGTAAATACTGCGAGTATCACGCCTGCGAAACTTGCAACAGAAACGAATCTCCAAGGGAATTGTAGTTTGGAAAGAAGTGGAAGCATTTCCCACAAGAATGAAGAAACAGAAGTGCTCAAAAACATTCCTATAAGAAATACGACGATCCAAAAGAACAGCTGCTTTCGTTCCGGGGCAGCACGTTGAGCAAAAAAGATTGAAGAAAAAGCAAGGATGAATAAGAGTAAGCCGATTTGCGGAGAAAGCCCGCCTGACTCATGTATTCCCGTACCGAACCCCCACGGTTTGTACATAAGGCCGGAGAGTGTTGCAAAATGATCGCGAAACATGGAAGAAAACAGTTGGCTGTTCAGGTATTGCTGATCCCAAAGACCGGGAATCCAGAAATATGCAGACAGGCCAAAACCGATTGCAAGCATTGCGAAGATTTTCCAAATAGCCTTTCTATCAGTAGTAAGAAGCGCATAAAGCAGGATAATCGGTGCGAACATAAGGCTGATCGCGTTATGAGAAAGTATGACAAGTGCAAATCCTACTGCGGCCGCAGTAGGATTTGTCGTAGTTGGTTTTTTCTTCCATGCATCTATGGATGCAAGGACAAAAGGGACGAAAATAATTCCGAGGAGTTCGCCTATATCACCGCGTACATACAAATTAAGAAGTTGGTATGGCGCAAGTCCGAAAAGCAGTGCTCCGATAAACGCAAAGCGCTTATATGTTGTTTGAGAAAGCCAGACATAGAACGTAAGCGGTGCAGCAACGAAAGCTACGCCTATTATTACCCTGAATGCATCGGAGAGGTCGAACCCCACGGCATACAATGCTGAGGCCAGATATCCTGCAAGCGGTGCAAAAAAGTTCAGAGCGGGCGTGCCATATCCATAGTTGAGGTCCCCTGCCCACCGGGGCGGAATATGGCCGTCCTGAAACGCTTTTACGTATGCGGCAAAGCGGGCAAGGTGAAGCTCTCCGTCGTGGCTCTGATAGAACGGGTGAGTAAAGAGAGGAAGGAGAAACAGAAGATGAATGAAGAGGAGCAGAATAAAGGGAAATAGGTTTTTCCTCATGTGACCAAATTATTTAACACCCGTATCACTGACTTTCCATTGGTTAATATCAACTAAGAGAGTGTCGGAAAGCTGCGGGTCAGTTTTCCAATCAATGGCACGAAACTCAAACCGGCCGAATGCTTTCACATGAACAAAGGCATCATCGGTTGGGGGATAGCGCATCGCGGTTTTTTGGTACATCGCCGGATCAAAACGGGAATAGAAAAGCAAAAATATGTATGGCGAATATTCCGGATTGGTTATAACGAGATGTTTTGTCTTATTCTCCTCCGCTGAGAGAATTTCATTGAGTTTTTTATATTTTATGCCCCAATTATTGGTTTCGGCAAGCGGAAAATGAACAAAATACCGGTCCAGATACAACGCAATGTTTGCTGAAAAAGCGAGGGCAAGAAGGACAACGATAAATCCACGAAGCAATTTTTGTTTCGGAAGATAAGTCCCAAGCCAAACGAGCCCGAGTGCCACAAGGATTGGAGGGAGAGGAAAAATTACAAACATGCGGTTCGTGTGCGGCGCATCTTTGGTGATGCTTGCGGCGACGGGCGAGATGAGAAGCCACCAGAAAAGAAATGTCGAATGTCGAATGTCGAATGTCGAATTTTTAAGGAAGGCAGCAAAGAGAAGAAGGAAGATGCCGAGATAGAAAAAGGGTGCCTCAACCAGGTAGAGGTTACCGAAATTAGGAATATTGTGTGCCCGGTTGCCACCACCTTTGATAAACAGAAATTCCGGAGAAAATGCTTTAATGTAATTTTGGGCGACAGTTTCGGCGGCATAGGTAAATCGATTATGCGTCAGTCGTGCGATAATGTTGTTGGGGTCTGGATGATCAGTCCGGGGAAGTTCTATGTTTCCATGCACAACATAGGAGTCGCCGAAGATGCTGATGCCTGAGAGCTTTGTTTTGTCCGCGCTCAGGAGTGTCGCAGAGAGAATAATTAATACGAGCACGATGCTAAGCAGGGCACTCCCGATGACAATTTTTGTCCTTGGAATTTGTTTGTGGTAGAGAACGCAAAGACCTATGAGAAAAAGCGTCGTAAAGACATGATTGCCGTGATATGTGTAATACGTAAGAGCAAAAAGCGGTAAGCTTAATGCGACAAATATAGGTTTTTGTTTTAAACCCTTGAGGAAAAAGAGTGTGGCCGCAACAGTCAGAAATACCGCGACATTGGACTCGGACTCAACGCGCGAGAGGTGGATATGCCAAGGGGAGAGAGCCAAAAACAGTGCACTTAAGATGGCTAAGAACCCAGAACTCAGAACCCAATGTCCAATAAAACTCTTTTTTCCTTCGAAAAGTTCAAGTACGAGAAGGTATGTCAAGAGAACGGTCATAATGCCCGCAATGGCAGATGGTAGTCTTACCGCCAGCTCGTTGAGACCGAATAGTTTTACAAACGGAACGGTTGTGTAGATATAGAGCGGCAGTTTCCAGTCGCCAAATGATTGAAATGACAAAGGAAACGTCCTGCCGTATTCATCCTTGCCGGTTTGGAGAAGGGAATATGCGGTATAGCCGATGGATGCCTCGTCCCTGTTAACTCCGGGAGGAACTTCACTAATTTTGTAGAGGCGAAGGAATGCAGCCAGAAGAAGGATCGCAAGAAGAATAAGTTTATGTCTTCCGTTCATATTTTAGAATATATAAAAGGCTTCCCATAATACTTACTAGGCTGATAATAAGTCCAATTTTGAATGAGGCTGGAAAAAATGTAAAGCGGATTGCATGTGTTCCCTCCGGCACATAGATTGCGCGGAATGCATAATTTGCCTTGAGTACCGGCGTTTTCACTCCGTCGACATATGCATTCCAACCCGGATAGTTTGTATCGGACATGTAGAGGAGATTACCGTGGGACGCTACGGTCAGCGAAACGTTCGTCGGTTGGTATTCACTCAGTTGAACATAGGTATTCTCTATCGGGCCGAGCGGTTTATCAAGAGGTTCTCTTAACAAAATAGTTTTTGAGGGATCAAACGAGTCGCTGAAAAAAATACTTTCAAATTCTTGAGGGGTACGATAGACGCGGTAACTGGATGTAAGAAATATGCGCGGCGCAGCCTTTATATTTTCATACACACGCCATCCGTCGATATCTGCGATAAAGGAAAACCGGTCAGAGGGAAATGTTCTTTGCGTACTTCCGTTTTCGGGCCGGTCCAGAACATATCGGACCCCAAGTGCGTCAAACAAACGGAGCCGATGAAGATTGCTCGGTAGATCAAGTTCCCCGTAGCCCGGAGTGATGGTTGCATCAGATCTTGTTTGTGTGGAGAAATTCTTCAGCAGCTTACCGTCTTTTGATGCGTGGATAAGCTCGCCATACCATTTGGGATAGAGAGGGTCATAGCCGTCCGGTGAAAAGAGCCGGTGCTGGGTAGCAAAATTTGCCTGGATACTTGCTGTTCCATATCCCCAGAAACGGTCAATACCGCCGCGTTCCTTAAGAAATTGAAATATTGACGTCTGTGGGAAGATAAACGAGGATGGGACAAAAGGATTGAATTTTTGGAACTGGAAAAAGAGATCAACACCATGGATTATTACCAGAACTGCAAGAGTCGGGATCATCAATTTCTTTCGTGTGATGGCTATGAAAAAGCCGATGAGCGTTGCTCCCGCCAGTGCTGCGGAATAAAGGATGGCCTTGGAGGCTGTAAGAGCGTGCTCTGTGGATTGAAACATCCACCATACGATAATAAAAAAGATGATCACCATAAGGGATCGATGGGCAAATTTTCCGATCGAATGTTTTTCGCGGATCCATCCATCTAGCCCCAATGACGTTGCTATGGTTAGTGAAAATAGAAGGAGAAAACTCATGAGTGTCGGACTACTTGCTGAGATAAGCGGAATATTGAGTCTGTAGAGGATAAATGTAATCGGATTGGCAGTCATTAATGTCAGAATGATTAGAGCGGTGATTGTACATAATCTGACAAGTGAGTTTTTCAGACGAAATGCTGCTAAGAGGAAAAAGAGTGGAATGATGCCAACGTAGGTAGCTTTCCCGATGAAGGTATCTGCTGGCCAATAGGTGCGTGTTGCCGGATGGCCAAAGAGATTGGGAATTACCATCATGAGCAGTTGCTGGGGCTGGATGAGAATTTTTTGAAAAAGGAAAGAGAAATCATGGGGGCTTCGGGCGGCGTACCAGATCAATTCTATGCCTGGAATAAGTTGGATAGCGGAGATGCCCAGCGCAAGGATCGTTGACAATCCGATACTTCTTAAAAGAGATCTTGCTTGTACCCATGCATAGACAATGGTGAACAGCAGCACATAGCCGGCAAGTTGCGGATGGCCGGCAAGAAGCGAACTTACCTGCGAGAATAAAAGGACGGCAAACCACTTTCCCATCCCTTTCTGTTTCAGTTGTTCGACAGCCAGAAGTGCCAGCGGTAGCCAAAGGATAACGTGTGCGATGGTATTGTACTGGAGCCACACCGTTGCATAGAGGGAAAATGCGTATGATAACGCACCGAGCGTCGAAGCCAATTGCGAACCGCCGATTTTTCTTACATAGAAATAGGTAAACAGAAGAGCAAGGAGAGGCTGAAGAACAATAAGGATGGTCCATGCGGTGGTTTGCGGCAGAATAAGGTACAGAAGATTGAGTGGATAAAAGACTGCGGATTGGAAATTTGCCAAAAGGGGTGCACCGGAAAAATTATACGGGTTCCATAAAGGAAGCCTTCCGGCTTTGAGCTCTTCCGTCACCAGTGTCCGCCATGGGTAGAGTTGGCGAACCGTATCAGGATATTGGGCTTTATTCGGGATGGTGCCGGGCACATAGCCGCTGAAAGAATAGGATTGCCATGGTTTGTATTCGGCAAGCAGAAGATCGCCGGGAAACGGAATAAGACCCCAAAAGAACGTTTTATAAAAGAAGACGAGAATAACGAGAAAGAAAAAGAGCGGGGCGACGAATGCGCGGAATTTTTTCATAGAAATTTTCGGACGGATGGCCGGAGCGACATTACAATGAGAATTATCAGAGTAGTCCATGAGACGAGTTCAGCAATGAACTGGACCTTTGTTTTTCCGAGACGTACGACAACCGTGTGTTCGCCCGGAGGCACCTGGAAGGTAATTAAGCCTCTTCGTTCCGGGTTTTGAAATTGGATGGGAGACTTTTGGCCGTCAATAGTTACCCTCCAACCGGGAAAATACTGAGTGTGGGAAACAAGGTGTGCGCTCGTTGACGCGGACACATGGAATGTTTGAATGGTTGACCTTTTCGTAAATTGAGAAATAACGGCTTGACCGCCGATTATTTCGATGCGATCCTTCGGATACTTTGTAGCAGGACCGCCTGACCAGATGACATCCGTTTCGCCGAAATACGTGGTATTAAGCGGATAATTCCAATACTGCGATTCGTCAGTCACGCGGTCAAATCCAAGCGGCGGTCGCCAATACCAAACGGTAGAAATAACGGTGAGGAAAAGTAGTGTAACAAACGGTATTGGCTTCTTGAAGAATGGGATAGCAAGAAAAGAAACTGAGATAAGCGAAGTGGCAAGACCGACAAGCCCTAACAGCCGCCAGGGGAATTGAAACTGGCGAAGAAGTGAGAGGCGCTGCCACAATGGTGCGGAAATTGGCTGCATAAGAAAAAGGCTTGTGCCGATTAGGAAAAAAGAAAAGAAGAATATAAGTTTTTGCTTTATACTTTTCTTTTGAAAAATGAGGGGCACGGCAAGAATGATGGAGATTACATGGAAGATTCCCCATTGAACACTGATGCCTCCGGTTTG
>CAYIWI010000001.1:0-15992 GCA_964367065.1 uncultured Gammaproteobacteria bacterium | reverse complement strand
TATCTTGCCGATCGCTCTGGTTATCACTGCAGCATTTTTTCGCCTTTGGCGTATCAGTGAACTCACGGAATTTTTGGGTGACCAGGGGAGAACGGGAATGGTGATCTATGACGCATGGAGAACAGGCATCCTTCCTCTGGCTGGGCCTACTGTGCTGTCCGGTCAACACTTGGGTCCCTTCTTTTACTATCTTATTGGGCTTCCGTTTATCATCGGAGGGTTCAATCCGGTAATACCAAGCGCATTCGTGGCTGTTTTAGGTATAGTGTCGGTATATGTGCTTTATCAGATTGCATCCCGACTATGGGGATTGTGGATCGGATGGTCAGTTGCGATGCTTCTTGCGGTGGCTGCGTATCTTTTGAGAGCAGACCGTACGATTTGGGAGCCAAGCGTCATACCGGTTTTTGTGCTTCTGTATTTTTGGTGTGTTTACTCGCTTTTTGAACATCGTCGTTATTGGTACTTACTCCCGATGGGTGCAATTGTCGGAATTCTGGTCCAACTCCATTATCCAAATATATTTTTTATCGGGTTGAGCATCGGAGTATTACTCTTGTTGCTTATAAGAAGGAAGACACCGAAGAAAACCGTTCTTTTGTGGTTTTCGGCGGGAATTGCAGGATTTTTTGTTATCCTCTCTCCGTTTTTATGGTATGAAGCGAGACATGCGTGGATAGATTTGCGGGAGATGGCGATTATTTTGGTCGGCGGCGGGTCAGGAGGGCAAGCGAGTTATACGTATTGGGAGCGACTAATGGATGCATCGTCTAAGTTATTTGGATACCTGGCACCGGAAGCGCCGAAATGGTTCATTGCAGCCCTTCAGCTTTTTGTTCTGGCTGCAGCATTTTGGCGACGGACGTTTTGGTCGATATTTTTGGCTGCTTGGTATGTGGTGGGTATTGTTTCTATCGGGTTGTACCGCGGAGTGATATTTGATCATTACCTTTTCTTTCTTTTACCGTTGCCGTATCTGCTGCTTGGGCATGCCGTCTGGTCGCTACGCAAATACATACCGGTATACATGATAATCGGGCTTATGGGACTGTTTGTCGTTGTTAATGTTCGGAGAACGGACGTCCTTTCGCCGGGTCCAAAAGATGTTTCTCGGGTGCAGCGGATTGTCGCCGAAGTACTTACGTCGGCAAAAGATCAGCCGTTTTCTTTTACGCTCACCTCCTCCCGATCATTTTCTGATCTCCACTATCGGTATTTTTTCAAACTGGCGGATGTCGAGCCAAAGCCAATTACAGAAGCTTCATATAGTACCTTATTTCTTATCTGTGACTTGGAGCCGTGTCCCACGGCCGACCAAATGAGACAAAAACCACGCGTTCAGGCTTTGTGCTTTGAGCCGCATTGCAAGGGAACGTATCCCACTGTTGATCTCTCTAATTGGGAACTAAAAACGATGCTCTATGCGCCGGAGGGTCGGATCTATATGTTTCAGCCGAGTGGTGAACGCCGGTGAGTTTTTGTACAATGAACATATGAGCGTATTGGCACTTGATGCCTTGCTTCTTTTTGTCTTGTCCGTGCCTGTCGTGATGCGATATCGGATATTGCCGATTGAGGGCACTCCCTATTGGCTTTTCGGGATACTGTTTTTGATTTTGATTACAAATGTCCTGGTGTCGTTGTATCCCGGGTTTTTTAAGAAAACAATCGTGCTAAAGGCGAAGCTTTTGTTTTTAATGGCGACCCTCGCGATTGTTGTGGGCGGCACGACGGTGACGGCGATCGTTGACCGAAGCCGCACCGCGCCTGTCTACAACGTGCACGATATTATTCTCCAACAGGAAGCCGCCATGCGATATCTCCTTCAGGGGAAAAACCCATACAAGGAGACATATTTTGGGACGTTTTTGGAGGAATGGCATTACGCAGAAGGCGGGAAGGATGCGGTCAATCCGGCACTTTACCATTTCGTGATGCCGCCATGGTATCTTATTTTTGCTTTTCCGTTTTATTTCATCTCTACGCCGGTTGTTGGATTTTTTGACGGCCGGATGCCGCTGCTGTTTGCGCTCACCGGGCTCCTTTTTGTTATCTACCGGTGGCTGAAAGATAAAAACCTCGCCTCGGCGGCGGTGGTACTCACCGCGCTTTCACCGGCTACGATCGATTACTTTATCGAGGGCAGAAGCGATATGTTTGCGTTGTTTTGGCTGGTGTGGGCGCTGTATCTTCTCGACAAACGGAAATTTATAATTTCTTCACTTCTTTTTGGATTAGCTGTTCTTTCCAAACAAACAACATGGTTTATGTTTCCGCTCTATGCAGTTTTCGGTTGGTTACTTCTTAAACGGTCGATTGGGAAGACTATTCTATTATTTATTCCAGCCTTGATGGCTTTGATGATTGTTGCAGGACCGTTTCTTTTGTGGGATGCGAAGGCTTTTATTGATAGCACAGTTCTCTATTTAAGCGGAAATTCTGTCCATTCGTATCCCATATCAGGATACGGCTTAGGGATGCTTCTGTATGAAGCAGGGGTCATTAAGGATATGCACGCGCATTATCCGTTTATTCTCTGGCAAATAACCTTGGGGCTTCCGGTACTCGGGGCCGTTCTGTGGTACCTGGTCAAAAAGCCCGTCATGTCGCGGCTGCTGGTGGGGTATGGCGTCGTCCTCCTGGTGTTCTGGTATATGAGTCGATATCTCAACAATAGCCATGTGGGCTTTATTTCCAGCATTTTCGCTCTCGGCGTGTTGAAAGATTGGGACGAGAAGACGACATGAAAAAAACCTTTTTCGTATTAGCATGTATTGTTGGTTTGGCGTTTTTTCTTCGCGTTTATAAAGTAACCCAAATTCCTCCATCACTTTCCTGGGACGAGGTATCCATAGGGTATAACGCGTACAGTATCCTCAAAACCGGTCGGGATGAGTATGGTCACTTTATGCCTCTTGATGCGTTTGTGGCATACGGAGATTACAAGCCCGTGTTGCCGGTGTATGTCACCGTACCGTTTGTTGCTCTGTTTGGCCTCAATGAGCTTGCCGTGCGCTTGCCGTCCGTTTTGGCCGGAACGTTGACTGTTTTCCTTACCTATTTTCTTATTAAGGAATTATTCAACTTATCACTTATCACTTATCACTTATCACTTATCACTGCCTTCCTTTTAGCTATCTCTCCCTGGCACATGCAGCTTTCCCGAGCGGGGTTTGAGGCGAACATCGCCCTTGGGTTTATCGTGCTGGGTGTTTGGCTGGTTTTAAAGGCTCGGCATAATCCGAGGTTGTATTTTTTTTCATGGTTGCCGTTTGTCGCGAGCATCTATACATTTAACAGCGCCAGGTATTTTGTGCCATTACTGGGCGTTGCGCTTCTTATTTTTTGTCGAAAAGAGATACCCAAACACGTCAAACCGTTCCTCGGCGGGGTAGTTGTCGCAGTAGTTTTTTTGCTCCCAATTCTTCCATATCTTTTATCCCCAGCCGCGCGGCTCCGGTTTGCTGAAGTAAACATATTTACCGACTTTTCCGTTGTCAAAACAGCCAACGATCGGATTGCGGCTGACGGAAATGCTTGGTGGGCAAACATACTTCATAACAGGCGTGTAGGTTTCGCACGAAGTTACCTCCTGCACTTATTTGATAATGTTGAACCATGGTTTTTGTTTATCCGAGGTGACGGAAATCCCAAGTTTTCCCTCCAGGACGTTGGGCAGCTTTATGTTGTAGAAATTCCGTTTTTGGTATTGGGGGTCTATTGGCTACTGACGCGGCAGCGGCAAGTTGCTTGGCTTCTGTTGGCTTGGGCAATCGGAGCTATGCTGCCCGCAGCAACGGCCAGAGAAACGCCCCATGCCTTGCGCATAGAAAACAGTTTGCCGGTATGGCAGATATTCATCGCATATGGGTTGCTATCAGCTATCAGCTATCAGCTATCAGCTAGGAAAAAAACGTTATTACTAGTTATGTTGATGCTTATGTATGCTGCCAATTTTTCCTATTATTGGCACAATTATTACAATCATTATGCCAAAGAGTTTTCCGGCGAATGGCAGTGGGGATATCGTGAGGCTCTACAGGCCATTGCGCCGATTAAGGACCGATATCAAAAAATTGTGCTGACGGAAAATATCGGAAGGCCCCATACGTATATCGCATTTTATGAACGTTTAGATCCGGAGGAATACAGAAGAACTATCGACGGGTCATTTGACACAGCCGGGTTTTACAATCCATACGGATTAGGGAAATATCGATTTGTGCGTCAGGGGGTCGGAAATTTGGAAGAGAAGACATTGTATATACTTGAGCCGATGTATGTGCCGCCGAATGCGCATATCCTAGAGACGATCCGATTATTGAACGGAAAAGCGATATTAGTCATTTTTGACAAAACATGAATTTTTTTGTACGGAACCGTTGGTTATTGCTCATCATAATTGTCGCGGCAATGTTGCGCTTTTGGCAGCTTGGCCAGGTGCCGCCGAGTCCTGATTGGGATGAAGCGGCACTGGGGTATAACGCATATTCGATACTCAAAACCGGGCGGGATGAGTACGGCACATGGTTTCCGTTAACGCTGCGGTCTTTTGACGACTACAAACCGCCGTTGTATATGTATTTGGCGATCCCGTCGGTCGCTGTGTTTGGATTGGAAACATGGGCAGTGCGGTTACCGTCCGCGATCATGGGAGTTTTGGCAGTTATTGGAACATATTTTCTTGTACGAGAGTTGTTTCGGAATTCACTTATCACTTATCACTTATCACTTATCACTTCTTTTCTTCTTGCTATTTCCCCCTGGCATATCCAGTTCTCGCGCATTGCGTTTGAGGCAAATGTGGGGGTGACGATTAATATCTGGGCAGTGGTGTGTTTTTTAAAAGGGTTGAAGTCGAAAAAATTACTTGCGCTTGCCGCATTTCTGTTTGGTCTTGGCTTTTACGCGTATCATAGCGAGAGAATTTTTCTACCATTCCTCTTGTCCATTCTTGTGTGGAATTACCGCCGGGAACTCTGGGAGGTAAGAAAATCCGTGATCGTTGCAGGTATCGTCGGATTATTGACCGTGGTACCTTTGACGGGTGTTTTTTTCAACCAAAATACCCTCATGCGCCTCCGCGGAACAAGTTCTCTTGCCGATCAGACGGGATTACTGGCACGGAGCGTTTGGAAGCTTGAGGATGATCAGAAAACAGGAAATCCGTGGGGCGTGGTGTTTGACAACAGGAGACTCGTGTGGGCAAAGACACTCCTGAACGGATATTTATCCCATTACTCATTTCGTTGGTTATTTGTTACCGGTGATAATCCCCGCCATCACGCGCCGGACATAGGACTTCTGTACCTGGTAGAATTACCGTTTTTATTATGGGGAATGTATGCGTTGGCGAGAAGCGGCGGCAGGGTCGCACGAGTTTTGTTCGGTTGGTTTCTGATTGCACCGATTGCCGCATCACCCACCACCGGACTCCCACACGCAATACGGTCGCTCGTTTTCCTCCCGACGTTTCAAATATTCACGGCGGTTGGAATACTTGAATTCGTATCACGTATCACGTATCACGTATCACGAGAAAACATATATCGACAGCGGGTATTAAAAGGATTAGGTATTACAGTCTTAGTGTTTGGGATATTGAATATCGTTTACTATTTGCATATGTATTTCGGTCATATGAACCGCGAGGTTTCGCAGTTTTGGCAGTATGGATACAAACAAGCGGTCGACTATGCCCGGGTACACAAAGATAAATACAAAAAAATTGTCGTCTCTACCAAACTAGAACAGCCGCATATGTTTTTTCTCTACTTCCTTACATACGACCCCTCGCGTTATCTGTCGGAAGGCGGAACTTCTTCCGGCGGGTTTGCCGAAGTGGAAAACAAATTTGATATTTTTGAATTTCGGCCTATCAAGTGGGACACGGAGATAAAAGACGGGTTAACATTGTATATCGGAACGCCGAAAGAAATGTCTTCGGCTAATCTTGCGACCATCTATTATTTAGACGGATCTGATGCCATAAAAATTGCCGATCGATAACATGAAGCGAATAGGGCTGCTGTTCATTGTTCTTCTTGCATTTATTCTTCGAATTTATCGAATAAGCGATGTGCCGCCGGCATTATCTCTGGACGAAGTTTCCATCGGGTACAATGCATATTCCATACTTATAACCGGAGCTGATGAGTACGGGACGAAATTACCGTTGCTCCTTCGTGCCTACGATGACTGGCGTCCTGCTTTTTACGTGTATTTGGTCGTTCCGTCAATAAAACTTTTCGGGCTTACACCTTTTGGAGTACGCTTACCGTCGGTTCTCGCCGGAACGTTGACTATTCTTTTGACGTACTTTTTGGTACTTGAACTTTTTGGTAGAACTCAAATCCCAGAACACAATGACCAGCAAGGAAAAAAGAGTTTTATTGGACATTGGGTTCTGAGTTCTGGGTTCTTAGCTGTCTTAAGTGCTCTGCTTCTGGCTATCTCCCCTTGGCATATTTACCTCTCGCGTTTGAGCCACGAAGTAAATTTGGGGCTTACGTTCATTGTGCTTGGCGTGTACAGTTTTTTTCGGGCAATCGGAAACAAAAAACATGTTTGGTGGACGGTGGTTTCTGCGGTAGCTTTTGGATTGTCGCTTAATTCCTACCAAAGCCAAAAGATTATCGCACCAGTTCTTGTCATATCATTGGGCCTACTGTATTGGAAACAATTGGTGGAGAAGAAAAAACAGCTTATAATTTCGGTATTCATTGGTTTATTTATCGCGCTGCCTATTATAATAGTGAACCTTCAACCCGGTGCGCTTATTCGTCTGCGGGCAACCTCGGCGTTTCCGGAAAATCAAAGAAAGATTACAAGCGTGCAAATTTTCGTTTCCAATTATATTTCCCATTTCCGACCTGCTTGGCTTTTTGCGGGAGGAGACAGGGAAAGTCATAAAGTGCCGGGTTTGGGCCTTATGTATATATGGGAAGCGCCGCTTATTATCTTAGGCATGTTTTGGTTGCTCCGGTCAGGGTTTGATGCCCGCCTTAAGGCCTTTATTCTTCTTTGGTTATTCAGCGCGCCACTTCCTGCGGCTATCACGACGCAGGCACCACATGCCATGCGATCCTTTACCTTTTTACCAGTCTGGCAGATATTGGCAGCTATGGGGTTTGTGACGTTATGGAAAAAGCCGGCAATGTATGCATGGATGGTGCTTGGTGTGCTTACGGTAGGAAGCTCAGGGTATTTTGCGAAGCAATACTTTGAAGTGTTCCCCCGAACACAATCCAATTCTTTTCAATATGCGCTGACCAAGGCGATTCCGGTCGCGCTTGATCGAGAGTCGCAGTACGAACGTGTTGTTTTTTCTAATAGCAATAACCTTTACCAGTCGTATATGTTTTTTCTTTTTTACAGCCGGTATGATCCGGAATTGTATCAAAAGGAAGGCGGGACGTACTCGGGTGGATTTGCCGAAACCCATAAAATCGGAAAATTTGAATTCCGTCCGATTTCGTGGGAAAAAGAACAAAAAAACGGAAAGACCTTATATGTGGGAAACGTTACCGATTTTCCCAATACTGCGCCGGATGTTGTCATATCTCATCTTGACGGTACACCGGCGGTAGCGATTGTAGGATCGTAATATATGAAAAAGTACGGATTACTATTGTTGCTTCTTATTATCTCGATACTGCCGCTTTTAGATTTGCTGCATGCGGGCTTACCGGTGACGCATGACGGGCAGGATCATGTGGCGCGCATCGCCAACTTCTATCTGTCACTTACAGAAGGGCATGTTGTGCCCAGGTGGGCTGGAAATCTGAACTGGGGATACGGGCATCCGATCCTCATGTTTCTTTATCCGTTGCCGTCATATATCGCATCGCTGTTTCATTTGATCGGTTTTTCGTTTGTCGATGCGACGAAGCTTGTGTTTGCCATAGCATACATCGTAAGTATATTTGCCATGTATGTATGGGGGAGGGCACAGTTTGGAACCATTCCGGGATTTGTTGCCGCCGTATTGTATGGGTTTGCCCCATACCGGTTTGTGGATCTGTACGTGCGCGGGGCGATAGGCGAGCACGTCGCATTTATCTGGCCGCCCATCATATTTTTCGGATTGCTGCGGCTGGCAAGACAGAAGAAATTTGGGGGAGTGGCCGTTGCCGTTGCGACAGCCGGACTTCTTCTTTCGCACAATGCCATAAGCCTGATGGTGCTTCCGCTCATTGTCCTGTATGGGTTGTATCTCTCTGTTTTTGAGGCAAAAAAGCGTATAGCATTTCTCGTTGGCGGTTCTTGGTTCATCGTTCTTGGTTTTTTCATGTCGTCGTTCTTTTGGATACCTGCTTTTTTTGAGGGGAAATATACACTTCGGGATATCGTGACGAAGGGGGATCTGCGTGACCGGTTTGTTGCGCCACTGGCGTTTGTTTATTCTTCCTGGAATTACGGCGGAGGCAACGAATTAAGTAAATCACTGGGAGTTGTGCAATGGATAGGAATAGTGGCAAGTGCAATTCTTTTTTGGAAGATACGCAAATCAGCAGTTCGATGGATGACAGGAGGTACACTTATTATTCTTTTCGGATCATTGTTTCTTATGACTGCGCAGTCGGAATTTATATGGCAGCGGGTTACGCTCCTTCAAAAGTTTCAGTTCCCCTGGCGACTGCTCACCATATCCGTGATTGCAACATCAGCCATTGGAGCGATTGTGGCAAGCGTTATCCCCAAGAGGTTTGGAGGTATTATTGTCATTTTTGTCACGGTCGTGAGTGGAATGACAATATTTTCTATGTGGCGAGCAAAAGAATATAGTGTGAGACCGGAGGAGTTTTATACGGGTATCTATGAGAGTACGACCGATACGGGTGAAAGCAGCCCGATTTGGTCCGTGCGGTTTATGGAAAGAAAACCGGTAGCTCCAATAGAAATTATCGACGGGCAGGCAACTATTACATCACGGGAACGATCAACTACGCTCCATCAATACGAAATTACGGCAGCAAGACCCACCCGGATAGTGGATAATACGCTGTATTTTCCCGGGTGGAAGGTGTATATAGACGGCACAGATACGCTCATTGAATTTCAGGATCCCAATTACCGCGGGCTTATGACGTTTTGGATGGGTGTTGGAAAACACATGGTAGAAGTGCGATTCAGTGAAACAAAGTTGCGAAGGACGGCAAATCTGTTGAGCATCGTGGGCGTAATACTTTTAGCAGGAGGTATAATAGCAACGGAAAAGAAAAGGCGTGTATGAAAAATTTTTCTATTGCGTTGGCAGTATATAACGAGGAAGAAAATCTTGAGCGGTGCCTGACTTCTGTGGTTGGGTTGGCAGATGAGGTTATTGTGGTTGATGGAGGGTCAACCGATCGTACCGCTGAGATTGCGCGGGAGTTCAATGCAAAGGTGATTAAGACCGATAATCCACCCATTTTTCACATCAATAAGCAGAAAGCCATCTCTGCATGTACCGGAGAATGGATTTTGCAGTTAGATGCCGATGAGGTGGTTTCCGGAGAGCTTCACAAAGAGATTGCTCATATTATTTCATCAAACAGTGAATTTGCTGGATATTTTATTGCGAGGAGAAATTATTTTTTGGGTCATTGGCTCCGCAAAGGCGGACAGTATCCCGATTACGTGATTCGCCTATTTCGGCGCGGGAAAGGCAGATTTCCGTGCAAAAGCGTCCATGAGCAAATTATAATAGAGGGTCCAATCGGGCAATTACGTACTCCGCTTCTTCATTATTCGTACCGGACACTTGCTGAATACTGGAAGAAGGCAGATGCGTACACAACGCTCACTGCACAGGAAATGATGAAGAGCAAGGTACCCAAAAACATCGTTTCATGGGTGCGGTATGAATGGATAAAACCAACGATAACGTTCCTTTCATTATTTTTGCGTCATAAAGGCTTCATGGACGGTATATACGGCTTATTGTTCGCAGTATTTTCTGCCCTCCATCATCCGATTGCATACAATAAATTTTTGCGTTTGAAATGAAAACCAATATTATTTGTTTTTTGCTCCTGTCTTTTTCCCTCTCTCTTCTGTTGCGTTCTGTGGCGTACGCTGATTATCTGTTGCCGTATCCTTCGTATATGCCGGGAAATAAACTCTATCGGGCATCAAAGCTCCTTGATAGATTGGGAGTGTATTGGCACTGGGGTACTATCGCATCGTTTAACTATCGCCTCGCGATGTCCGATAAATACCTGGTGGAAGCAAAGACGCTGTTTGAATATAAGCAGTACTTGCTTGCTGTTGATGCTCTGCGTCGGTCTAATGAACAATTCCAAATGCTATCTCCACTTTTGACCAGGGTGGGTAACGAAGGAAAAGAAGCCGGTAAACTGGCAGAACGCATGGTAGAGGCCTCCAGCGTCCATAGAGGCGTGTTGGAAAGACTCAAGCGTGAGCTTCCTGCAGAATTTATATGGAAGCCGGAAAAACGGGAATCGACAACACTCGACTTCGCAACGCTTCTGACGGAAGCTATGGAATTAAGAAAATTATGAAACTCCGATTATGGGTGACGGTACTTCTCGTGAGTTTTATTGTGCTGCGACTCGGCATGACCATTATGCCGAATATCAGTGCGTATACGGAACCATACTACACGGAGGGAATCTATAAAGATTTGGAGCGCGTATTTAACGAATCCCAATACCGCAAAACCAAAGACCCCGCGATTATACCCGATCAGACAGTGTTCAGCTACGCAGCCGGGGCGTATTTGCACGGCGTAGACCCTATTCTTGTGAATTCGGAGACGACTCCGTTGGGAAAGTATGCCATAGCATTATCTATCCTCACCCTGAAAAACGACAAATTTGTGGCGTTGCCTTTTGGCTTGGCGACATTAGTTATATTGTTTCTCCTTGCAAAGAAGGTGTTGGGCGAGAGTGTTTGGGCACTTGTGCCAGTGGCCGTAGTTGCCAATGAAACGCTATTTTTAAATCAGCTGACCACTGCACCGCTTTTAGATATTATTCAACTCCCGTTTATTTTTCTATCGCTCCTTCTGTTTCTTATCGAGTATCCGAAGCGGCGGTTTTTCGGGACCGCTGTCGCATTGGGACTGGTGATGGCGACCAAAACGCATTTTCCGGCGTTTCTTCTGTCGGGCGGTTTCGGAATATTTCTTCTTTTGCGAAATGAGAGGTTGGTGTTTACCCGTTTCATTGCAGCTCTGCCTATCTCGGTTGGCGTGCTTGCATTGTCATACGTGCGGACGTTTCTGTCCGGTTATACGTTGATTGACTTTTTAGGATTTCAAAAGTGGGTGATTCTCTATCAGAAAAGTAAGCTCCTCTACCCTTTTTCCGCATGGCGGCTGATTTTTCTGAATCAATGGCAGACGTGGTGGGGAAATATGGAAGTAGTTCCGGCTGATGATTGGCAGATTACCTGGGCAATCGGCACTGGACTTGCGTTTCTGTTTGTTTTTCTTCTTATTAGGAAAAAGATAAAAGCGTCTCCAGAAGTATGGGTACTCGTTTGGTGGATTATGGTATATGGTGCATTTTTATCTCTGGGTGTTGTTTCCTCAAGATTTTTACTTCCGTTTCTTCCGATTGTCTATATTGTTGCGACATACGTGATACGCAGTCTTCTTGCAAAGAAACTATGACCGTTGCCATGCTGTCTATTATTTACGCACTCTTATTGGCAAGTACTGCCATATTTTCCTGGGGATTTGTCGATGCCAATATGCCGATTCGGACGCTTCCGTTCCTTTATAACCTTGTCGTTGGTCAGCGTCCGCTTGCCACCGCGATGTATGTGGTTTTGCAGGTGCTGCTGTTTATTTGGTATACACTGCTTCTTTTTCTTGTTCATCGCAAACGTATCCGTACCAATCACCTTATTGTCCTTATAGCGATAGCTGTGGGTATTCTGTTTTTCTCTTTTCCCGGATTTTCGTATGACCTGTTTAACTACATCGCCACAGCTAAAGTGGCGTATTTTTATCGGGAAAATCCATGGGTAGTCATGCCCATTGAAATTCCCAATGAGCCGATGCTCCGTTTCCTCCATGCGTCCAATAAAGTGGCGCTCTACGGGCCTTCCTGGATTCTCCTTACGGCAATTCCTCATCTGCTGAGCATGAAAAATCTACTTCTGGCAGTGTTTACATTTAAAGCGCTTGTTTTCGCCTTTTATGCGGGGCTTCTTTGGCTTATCTGGAAAATATCGAAGAGTGCTTTTTCATTAGCCTTTTTTGCGCTCAATCCGCTGGTGACCGCAGAGACATTGGTGAGCGGGCACAATGATGTGGTCATGATGTTTTTAGCGTTATGGGCATTTTTGCTCCTTGAGAAAAACCGTATCATCTGGTCGCTTGTTATCTTAACAGCATCAGTACTCATCAAAGGAGCAACGATTGCACTTATTCCATTATATGTATGGGTGACAGTGAAAAAATTGCGGGACGAAAAGATCGCGTGGGATACCGTATGGTTTTGGGCGGCAATATCGATGTATGCAATATTTTTACTGTCGCCGTTGCGAGAGGAACTTTATGCGTGGTATCTTATCTGGCCGCTTACCTTCGTCGCCTTGATAAAAGATTGGTCAATACTGCATACGATCGCGCTAGGATTTTCCCTTGGGTTACCACTTCGCTTGGCGCCATTTCTTTACTTTCGGAATTGGGGAGGCGTCACACCACTAGTGAAAAGGCTTGTCACGTTTATTCCGCCTGCTTTTGCCATACTCGGCTATGCGATTGATAAGAAAAAGTGACATTATTCTTGCAATTATTTTTTTCCTTTTTTCGTGGTGGCTCATGGATAAGTCGTTTGGATATAATCCGGTATCCCACCAATTCCGGATTGCGCGCCACCAGATCGGCGATTTCGGGCTCCATCTTTCACTTATACGATCATTTTCGTGGGGAAATAATTTTCCGCCCCAGTTGCCGTTTTTTCCTGGCCGGTCGTTGCCTTACCACTATGGATTTGATTTGACGGTCGGGTTACTGGAGCGGCTTGGTGTACGGATAGATATTGCGTTCAATGGATTAAGCGCAATTGCGTTTGCGGTCTTACTCTTTTTTATCTATAAACTGTCCCAGGTGCTCTTTGGTAAAAGTATCTCTATCGGCTTGTTATCCGTGATTCTTTTTATTTTCCACAGTAATCTGACATTTCTTGATTTTTTCAAAGCGTATCCGTTGTCGCGGACAATCCTGCGCGATCTGTGGTATTTGCCCGATTATCTCCATAAAGGTCCGTTTGATGGCTCACAGATATCTCTCTTTTTTACCCTCAATACCTACCTCAATCAACGGCACCTGATAGTAGCGCTTGCCGTGAGCTTGGGAGTTCTTCTTTACCTCCTCCCTCGCCTGTTGGGGAAAAAAGCAATTACAGCTATTGAACTTGTCGGGGTCGGGATAGCAATAGGAATGATTTCATGGATTCACAGCTTAGTTTTTGCGGGAAATCTTGTGGTGGTCGGCATGCTGTTTTTCCTGTTTGGCCGAATACACTGGCTCGTGCCGGTCATTGTGCCGGCGGTATCAATAGCCATGCCGAGACTATTTACCGTCATCAAGTTTCGTGAGCCTGAACTTTCCTACCAACTATTTAACCCAGGATTTTTATCGCCACATCCATTAAACCTTGCAGGTTTTGTTTCCTACTGGTGGAGCAATTTAGGATTTGCCTTGCCCATGACGGTACTCGGAGTAATGCTCTCACCGAAAAAGGCAAGAATGGTTTTTTATGCGATACTCCCTTTATTTATTATTGCAAACGTTTTTCAGTTGAGTTACCGCATGGATCATAATCATACACTGATTAACTATTTTCTCATCGTTGCAAATGGTTATATTGCCTACGGTATCGTGCAGTTATGGAAGAAAGCGGTAGGAGTAAAAATAGTTACTGTAATACTTATTTTTTTCTTGACGGCTTCAGGCGTCGTTGATCTTATGGCGGCAAAAAATGATTTTCAGTCCGCCCTTTCCGATGCGCCGGCGGACAAGTTGATGGAATGGATTCGCATCAATACCGACCCGAAGGCGGTATTTCTGTCGCGGGAAGATATTCTCGATCCGATCACGCTGTCCGGCAGATTTAATTACTTCGGAGCAACATACTATCCGGAGGTGATGGGTTATCCGATTCAGGAACGAAGAAGAAGGGTTGTGAGGTTCTTTGAGACCCGCGATACAAAGATATTTCCGGAAATGCGACAGGAGGGGATAGACTATGTTGTAATCCCCGTGAAGCCGCCGTCGAATTTTCGCTATCAGGTGGACCCGGAGTTTTTTGCCAATAACCTCAGAGAAGTTTATTCTGATGGTACTGTCTTCGTCTATCGACTATGAAAAAATACGTGCTTCCGATTGCCCTCTTCCTTATGGTCTTCTGGATGTATTTCGGGATAAGTACACAGTGGAGTTTTAAGCCGAAGTGGTCGCTCGATTACTTTAACCTTCTCGCACAATCCTTGCAGCGGGGGAGATTGGACATCCTTGATCCGGCACTGACATATGATTTGGTCCGTGTCGGAGGGAAGTGGTACGCCCCGTGGGGGGCATTGCCCGCGATATTTCTTATACCCCTCCAGATCATAAAAGGGCGATTTATACCCCCCCTCTATTTGACGCTCTTTTTTGCCGGTGCAGATGCTGTGGTTTTTTACTTGCTTCTTCGCCGGCTTCAAAAGGAGTTTTTACCGCAATTCTCAGAATTTTCGCTTTGGTCGGCGTGGGCATTGTTCACGTTTGGCACCACGCACGCGTATGTAGGGACGTTAGGCTCATCATGGCATGTCGATCAAATGGTGACAAACTTTTTCGGCACGCTTGGTATTTATTTTATATTTAAGAAAAAACGGGTAATTCGGGATTATTTTTTATCAGTTCTCTGGTTAGGTATCGCGCTTTTGGGGAGAGCAACGATCGTGCTGTTGGTTACCATACCGGCAATCCTCTATGCAGGGCAGTATATACTCCCGAAGCACATCTCGACAGAGCAGCGGCAACAGGCGATTCTGAACGGAATGGTGCTGTTTGGGATTCCATTGGGATTTTTTAGCACACTGTTTTTTGCGTATAACTGGCTGCGGTTTGGCAGTCTGTTTGAATACGGGTATCGTTTCATTACCGAATCGCCGTACCTTGCCCAGATCCGCGAGAAAAACGGAATTCTTTCATTGGCAAACCTACCGACAAATGTCTGGCACATGCTTTTTGAGCTCCCGAGTTTTAGTTGGGAAAACGGGTTGAAACTCAACTTCAATTTGAAAGGTAATTCCATATTTTTTCTGACACCCCCGTTGCTTGCAATTTTTCTGGCAAAACCAATGCGCACGGTGGAGGTGGCTGCTCTTTGGATTGCTGCCGTGGTCACGATAGTTCCGAGTCTGCTGCTCTACAGCACGGGCTGGATGCAGTTTGGGTACCGCTATACGCTGGACATTACTGCAGTCCTTGTCATCTTATCGGTATTCGGCATGAAAGGAAGACTGAATTGGTTATATGTGTTGGGAATATTCTTTTCAATTGTCGTCTATCAGATGGGTATTACTGCTTTAATGTAGAAGAATAGAGGGACAAGATGGGAAATAAGCTGAAGATGGTGTTGCCGTTATTTATTCTGATTAGTGCAGTGCTTTTCGCTGTTTTGCCGCTGTTTCTGCCCGGGTTTATCCCGACACACGACGGCGAGTATCATCTCATACGATTTTATGAGTTTGAAAAAATGCTTCGCGCCGGACATTGGTTTCCCCGCTGGGCACCCGGGTTAAATAGCGGGTACGGAATACCGCTATTTAATTTCTTTTATCCATTCCCAAATTACATTGGAGCTTTATTCCACAGCTTAGGATGGAGCCTGGTTGATAGTTTCAAACTGACATTGGCAACGGGATACCTTATCGCCGTGCTTTTTTGCTACCTCTGGCTGGCGAAACTTTTTAATCGAAAGGCTGCATTTGTCGGAAGCATTGTATTTGCATTCACGCCATATTGGTTTGTGGATCTCTATGTT